>NZ_JBFUHV010000012.1:0-123828 GCF_056402215.1 Rhodococcus sp. P4_B6
ACCCTTCTGCGTGTTGTGGTTGTGCGCTTGGTCAGCCTTCGTCGGCAGCGCCCCGGGTCCGCCCGGCGCTGAGGATGAGGTCTTCGTGCAGTTCCATCCAGATGTCGTGGTAGCTGTCGTACATCGGCCGCGCGAACGAGGCGTTGTCGCCGCCGCGGATGCGGTCGAGCGCCGCGGAGAGGCGCGGCAGGTAGCGACCGAACCGCGGCAGCGCATCGACCAGTTCCGGGAGCGACGCCCGCAGTTGCTCGTCGGTCTGCGCCAGCGCGCCGACGACCTCGCCGTCGTAGGTCGGGTCGCCGTGATCGTTGGGGGTGTCGTCGCTGCGCATCTGCCAGCGCTGACATACCATCTTGAAGTCGGAGTTGATCGGCAGGAATCGGTCGTAGAAGGCTGTCAGTGCGGTGGCCGCGCCGGTGGTGGCCGGATCCTGTGCGAGTAGCCGCAGATGCTCGGCCTTGCCCGCGGGGGTCAGCATCGCTCCCGGCATCCGGCCCTCCCGGCGCACCACCAGACCCTGCTCGACGAGCGGATCCAGGGCTGCCGGCAGGTCCTCGACGGGCACGCCCGACAGGGCGCTGAGCACGTTGTCGTTGGCCAGTCCCTTCACGCGGAGCGAATGCAGGACGTCGAAGGTGTGTTGATCTTGCTGGGCGTGAACCATGTCTGGCTCCTGTTCGGGTGAGCGGTGGTCAGATTGTGTCTTCGTCAGGAATTCGCGAAATAGTGCGAGCGCAGGGCCTTCTTGTTGAGTTTTCCGGTGGGCAGCCGCGGCAGGCGGTCGACGAAGTCGATCGAGCGGGGCGCTTTGAAGGTCGCCAGGCAGCCGCGGCAGTAATCGATGAGGTCGGCGGCGGTGGTGGCGTCACCCGGTACACCCTCGCGCAATTCCACCATCGCCTTGACCTGTTCCCCGAATTCCGGGTCGGGGATACCGAATACCGCGGCGTCGACGACATCGGGATGGCGCACCAGGGCGGCCTCGATCTCCTCGGGGTAGATGTTGACCCCGCCGGAGATGATCATGAAACTTTCCCGCCCGGCGAGGTAGAGGAATCCGTCCTCGTCGAGGTAGCCGCGGTCGCCCATGCTTTTCCAGCCGGCACTCGTCGCGGTGTCTCCCGCGTTGACGTAGGCCGCCGCGGCCGGCGGTTCGAACCAGACCTTGCCGATCTCACCCGTCGGCAGCGGGGTGCCCGCGTCGTCGGTGACGTGCACACGGGTGCCGCCGAGGGGTCGGCCGACCGACCCGGGGTGGTCGGCGGATTCGGCCGCGGAGATGTACGTGTGCCCGTAGCCCTCGGAGGCGCCGTAGTACTCGTGCAGGACGGGCCCCCACCACGCGTTGATCTGTTCCTTGACCTCCACCGGGCAGGGCGCGCCGGAGGTGACGGCGGTGGTGTGCGTCGGCGACAGCGCGATGGCGCTCCTGTCGGGCAGGGCGAGGATGCGCAGCAGCATCGTCGGCACCCACTGCGAGTGGGTGACCCCGTGGGCGGCGATCGCCGTCATGGCCGCGGACGCGTCGAAGCGTTCCATACACACGACCGTGCCGCCGGCGGCCATCGTCATCAGCTGGAAGGTGAACGGCGCCGCGTGGTAGTTCGGGGCGGGCGAGAGCAGCACCGTGTCCGAGTCGATGCCGAGTTTCAGGGCGAGGCCCGCGTGACGGGTGGGGGCGTCCGCGGGATGGATGTCCAGCAATTTCTGCCGGAACGCCTTCGGACGGCCGGTGGTGCCGCCGCTGTAGAGGACGCGGGCGCCGAAGCGCTCGTCCGCGATGGGAGTCCTCGGGTGGTTCGCGATCGCCGCGGCGAGGTGCTCGACCCCGGGAGCAGGATCGGTGCACAGGGTCAGCGCGGTGTGCCCGCCGGGAAGGGCGTCGGCGACCGCTCCGGCGAGCGAGCCGCTGGTGACGACCGCGGCCGGTGTCGCTTCGGCGAGGAGCGCGGCGAGTTCGGCGGCGCCGAGGTGCCAGTTCACCGGTGTGACATACAGGCCCGCGCGCATTCCGGCCGCGACCACCACCGGCCATTCGATCCGGTTCTCCATCACCAGGACGATGGAATCGCCTGCTGTCACGCCTCTGCTGCGCAGGAGATGGGCGAGCTGGTTGGACTGCTCGTCGAGCTGCCGGTAGGTGAGCGAAGAACCGGAGGCGGCCATCACGAACGCGAGAGAATCAGGATGCTCGGTGGCGATTGCGGGTGGGTACACGTGACCTCTTTTTGTGAATTGTTCGTCACTATCTAGGTCAGGCTACAAGCGATTTGACTCGTCTTACAAGGGGTATTTGCAAATCCGGCGATTTGTGCTTTAGTGACACCAATGTCACAAACGAACGTGACCGTGACGGGAGACATCCAAATGACCACCAGCAGTGGTATCGACCTGATGGACCTGCGGGCATTCGCCTCCGGCTACGCGGACGAGATCTTCGCGCAGTTGCGCAACGAGGACCCTCTGCACTGGAACGAGGAACCGAACGGCCCGGGATTCTGGTCGGTGACTCGATACGCCGACGTCAAAGCAGTTGCCGCGGACCACGACACGTTCACCGTCACCCAGGGGACGCAGATCGCGAGCAGGCGCGCCGAAGGCGAAGGCGCCCGCAGCATTCACCACGTCGACCCACCGGAGCACGGTCCGCTGCGCAAGATCGTCACCCCGCACGTGCGACCCGCCAAGGTGAAGGCCCTCGTCCCGGACATCGAGGCGGTGATCGACGACCTGCTGAACAAGGCCGTCGGCGCGGGGCCGATCGACCTGGTCGCGAACATCTCCGCCCAACTGCCACTGGTGATGATCGGTCGACTGCTCGGCGCCCCGCTCGAGGACTGCCCGAACCTGCTGCGGTGGACGAACCAGATGGCCTCGGAGGACCCCGACTACTCCGCGGGCCCCGAGACCGCCGTGCGCGCCCGCGACGAGGTGTTCGCCTACTTCCGGGCCCTCGAGACCGAGCGTCGGGCCTGCCCGGCCGACGACCTGGTCAGCGTGCTGACCGCCGCCGAACTCGACGGGGTCCCGCTCAGCCGAGGTTACCTCGACGCCTACTACCTGATCCTGATGGTCGCCGGGAACGAAACCACTCGGAACCTGCTGTCGGGCGGTGTGCTCGCCCTGCACGAGAACCCGCAATGGTGGGACGTTCTGCGCGAGAATCCGGGCAAGATCCGCTCCGCGGTCGAAGAGATGGTGCGTTGGGTGTCGCCGGTGCTGTCGATGCGGCGCACCGCCACCCGGGACGTCGAGATACACGGCAAGACCGTGAAGGCCGGCGACAAGGTCGTCATGTGGTTCTGTTCCGCGAACCGGGACGAGCGGGTGTTCGAGGAGCCGGACACGTTCCGGGCCGATCGGTTCCCGAACGAGCACCTGGGTTTCGGGTGGGGCGATCACGCCTGCCTCGGCGCCAACCTCGCCCGCCTCGAGGCGAAGCTGTTCTTCACCAAGCTCGTCGAACGCGGCATCGACATCGACGTGGCCGATTCCCCGAAGCGACTGCAGAGCAACTTCTTCCGCGGCATCAAGACCCTGCCCGTGCGATTGGAGCCGCGCAATGGCTGACACCTTCGACCGGGCCGGTTGTCTGATCGACGGCGACTGGTTCGTGCCGGCCGGGCCGGTGATCGAGGTGATCGACCCGTTCACCGAGTCCGTGATGGGTGAGGTCGTCGACGCCGGATCCGAGGTCGTCGACGACGCCGTGCGGTCGGCCGCAGCAGCCCATCCGGCGTGGCGGCGCACCGACGTCGCCGAGCGGGCGGAGTTGCTCGACCGTGCCGCGGATCTGCTCACCCGTGACGGCTCGGCGATCGCGGCACTGGTCAGCCGGGAAATGGGTATGCCGATCTCGCTCGCGGAGGTCACACAGGCCCAGCTCCCCGCCGACGTGCTGCGGGCCACCGCCCGCACCGCCCGCGACTTCCCGTGGTCGCAGGACATCGACGGGGCCACCCTGGTCCGACGCGGCAGCGGGGTCGTCGGCGCGATCACGCCGTGGAACATGCCGGTCCATCAGATCGTCGCCAAGGTCTCGGCCGCACTCGCCGCCGGATCGACCGTGGTGCTCAAGGCGTCGGAGATGACCCCGTACGACGCGAACGCGCTCGCCGCGCTGTTCCTCGAGGCGGGATTTCCGGCCGGGGTGTTCAACGTCGTGACCGGAACCGGTGCGGTCACCGGCGCCGCACTGGCCGCGCACCCGGGCCTCGCGCACGTCTCGTTCACCGGCAGCGTCCTCGCCGGTCGCACGGTGGCCTCCCTGGCGGCGCAGACGTTGACCCGCTGCACCCTCGAACTCGGCGGGAAGTCACCTGCCGTGGTGCTGCCGGACGCGGACCTCGAGACCGCGCTCACCGGGGTCGTCACTTCCGGTCTGGTCAACTCCGGTCAGGCCTGCAACGCCACCACCCGCCTGCTGATCCCGGAACACCTCGCCGCCGACTCCGTCGACATCATCGAAGATGCAGTCGCGCAGCAGGTCCTGGGTAACCCCGCGGACCCCCGCACGCGGCAGGGGCCGCTCGTCTCGGCGCGCCAACGTGAGCGCGTCCTCGACCACATCGGTGACGCCGTCGCCGCCGGCGGGCACCTGCTCACCGGCACGGGCAAGCCGTCCGAGGCGTCCCCGACCGGGTACTTCGTCGATCCCACCGTCATCACCGGACTGCCCGAGGACGCCCGGGCCATCCGTGAGGAGATCTTCGGCCCCGTCCTCGCCGTGCAGATCTACACCGACGTCGACGACGCCGTCCGCATCGCCAACGACTGCGCGTACGGGTTGTCCGCGGAGGTGTGGTCCGGCGACGTCGAGCGCGCTCGCGCCGTCGCCGGACGGCTCGACGTCGGCCAGGTCAAGATCAACGGCGTCCGCACCCGCAATCGGCCCACAGTTCCCTTCGGTGGCGTCAAGAATTCCGGCTACGGCCGCGAACTCGGCCACCTCGGCATCGAGGAGTTCACCGACGTGATGGCGGTAATGTCATGACCGGCAACACTTTCAGTGGAAACGTCGTCGTCACCGGGGCGGCATCGGGGATCGGGCTCGCCCTCGCCGGCCAGTTGAGCGCGGCAGGCGCCACGGTCTACGCCCTCGACCGGCGCGACTGCCCGATCGGACCGGTGCGCACCCTGCTGTGCGACCTCTCCGACCCCGGCTCGATCAGCGACGCCGTCGCGGCCCTCCCCGGTGAGGTCACCGGGCTGGCGAACGTCGCCGGTGTCCCGGGCACCGCTGCCGCGCAGACCGTGCTGGCGGTCAATCTTCTCGGGCCGCGCCTGCTCACCGAACTTCTGCTCCCCCGCATGACCGCGGGATCGGCGATCGTCAACGTCGCCTCCGTCGCCGCGCACCGCAACACCGAATCCCCGGAGTCGATCGACGAACTACTGCGGGTCCGCGACCGCGCGGACCTGCACGCCTGGTTGCGTGACCACCCCGTCAAGGGGCCCGCCGCCTACGACACGTCCAAACGCGCCCTCGTCGACTGGACGCAACTGCTGTCGGCGAAACTGACGGCACGCCACATCCGTGCGCTGTCCGTCAGCCCCGGACCGGTCGAGACACCGATCCTCGCCGACTTCGAAGCCAGCATGGGCGCCGACGCGATGGCACGATCCCACGACGCGGTCGGCAGACACGGCTACCCCCACGAGATCGGCGCGGTCGTCGCGTTCGCCCTCTCCCCCGCCGCGTCCTGGCTCAACGGCATCGACATCCCGGTCGAAGGTGGCCTGTTCGCCACCCGTGCGGCCGCCAAATCCCCCGTTTTCGAAGGACTCTCGCTATGACCTCCTCCAGCAGCCCGGCCGAGCACGTCATCACCCTGGACGGCACCCACCCCAGCACCCGCGTGGTACTCGGCGGCAAGGCCTACAGCGTCAACAAGATGCGGGCGATGGGACTGCCGGTCCCCCCGGCGTTCGCGCTGCCCACCGGTGTCTGCGCGGTCTACCACGACAACGGCCGATCACTGCCGGACGAGATCTGGCAGCAGGTCCTCGAACACCTGCGACGACTCGAAACGGAGACCGGCCGCCGGTTCGGCGCCGGTCCGTCCCCGCTGCTGGTGTCCGTTCGGTCCGGCGCCGCGCAGTCCATGCCGGGCATGATGGACACCGTCCTCAACCTCGGCCTGACCCCCGAACTGTGTGAGGCGCTCGCCGCCGAGACCGGCGATCAGCGGTGGGCGACGGACACCTGGCAGCGGTTCTGTCACAGTTACGCCGACATCGTCGCCGGCGACCCCGGTGCCGCGCCGCCGCGCGATCCGCTCGAGCAGTTGCGATCGGCGATCGGCGCCGTCTTCGACTCCTGGACCAACGAGCGCGTCAAGGCGTACCGCGCCCGGCACAACCTCGGCGCCGGCGCCGGAACCGCAGTCACCGTGCAGGCCATGGTGTTCGGCAACCGCGACGAACGGTCCGGGACCGGGGTGCTGTTCAGCCGCGACCCGGCCACCGGCGAGAACACTCTCTACGGCGAATGGCTGGCGAAGGCGCAGGGCGAGGACGTCGTGTCCGGGGAGAAGACCCCGAACCCGCTCGTCACCGTCGGCGACATCCTGCCCGACGTGTACCCGGAACTCGAGCGCATCGCCGAGGTCCTCGAACGTGAGCACCGCGACCTGGTCGACATCGAGTTCACCGTCGAAAGCGGCCGGTTGTACGTCCTGCAGTGCCGGGCCGGGAAGCGTGCTCCGCGCGCCGCGGTCCGGATCGCCGTCGACCTCGTCCGCGAAGGTCTCATCACGGCCGACGAGGCGGTCTCCCGCGTCTCGGCCGAGCAGGCCGCGAGCCTGGCGAAAACGCAGGCGGTGCACGCCGACCGGACGGTCCTGGCCGGCGGCCTCGGCGCCGGCCCCGGTGTCGCCGTCGGGCAGGCCGTCAGCGACCTCGACCAGGCCCTCGACCTCGCCGCGGCCGGCACACCCGTCGTGCTCGTTCGCCCCTCCACCGCTCCGGACGACGTGCCCGCGATGTTCGAATCGGTCGCCGTCGTCACCGAACTCGGCGGCAGCACCTCCCACGCGGCGCTGGTGTGCCGGGAGATCGGGCTGCCGTGCGTCGTCGGCGCCGGAGTCGGCACCGTCGCGAAACTGACCGGGCTGACGGTGACCGTCGACGGCACCACCGGCGCGGTCTACGAGGGCGACGCCCTGCACACCCCCGACGAGGGCGACGTCGACGAGTACCTCACCGAACTCCTCGGCTACCTGCCCGACACCGTCCCGGTGGATCATCCGCTCGCACAGTTGCGCTCTGCGCACCTGGAACGGGCATAACACGAGGTCAGAACGATGCGACATCCACGGTCAGTGATATCTTGTTCGCAAACTCGGGCGACGGAGAGGGGGCGGCGATGACCACACAGCGACAGGTCCCACCGCGCACGCTCGACGACGTCTACACGCACGTCGGCCTCGTCGAACCCGGCGCGGCCACCCCGAAACGTCCCAACCGCCGCGGGGAGCTCACCCGGGAACGCATCGTGCAGGCCGCCATCGAATGCTTCAGCGAGTACGGGTACACCCGCACCCGGGTCTCCGACATCACCCACCGCGCGAAGACCGCGCAGGGAAACTTCTACCGGCACTTCACCGACCTCGACGACGTCTTCCTCGCCGCCATGCACACCGGGCTCCAGGAATTGTCCGAGGCCACCAGCCGCAAGACGACCACCAGCGGCGAACTCGAAGCGCTGATCGAGGTCAACAGCACCTACCTGCACGCCTACTCCCGGCACCGGCACATCCTGCGACTGCTGCGTGAAGCTGCCGCCGCCAGCGCAAACGAGGGTTTTCAGCAGCTGTGGCTGCAACTGCGTGACGACTTCATCGCACGCACCCGCCGCTGGCTGGAGAAACTGCACGACCGCGGGGAGATCGGGGACACCAACCTCGACCTGCTCGCCGAGTCGCTCGGCTGCATGACCGAGCAGATGGCCTACGTGCACGTCGGTCTCCCCGCCTCGACCCCCAAACGCGAACGCATCGACGAACTCGGCCGCGCCCTCGGTGAGGTCTGGTTCCGGGCGCTGCCCCCGGCCGCGTCGCCGTCCGAGCACTGACGGCGTTCCACCGGTTTCGTTCGGCCGCCGACGGCCGGAACGTGTCGCTTCCCCATCCTGAGCTGCAACGAAAGACGCACCCATGACCAACGTCGCACCCGATTCTCTCGGCTACACCGTCCGTGTCGCCGACGTCATCGCCGAGACACCCGACGCCTCCTCCCTCGTCATCGACGTCCCGCAGGAGATCGCCGACAGGTTCGCGTACCGGCCCGGGCAATTCCTCACCATCCGGATCCCCAGCGAACGCACCGGTTCGGTGGCGCGTTGCTATTCGATCGCCAGCTCGCCCACCACCGACGACCGGATCAAGGTGACGGTCAAACGCACCGTCGACGGATACGGCTCGAACTGGCTGTGCGACAACATCACCGCGGGCGACGACGTGCATGTGCTGCCACCGTCGGGCACGTTCACCCCGCACAGTCTCGACGGCGACTTCCAGCTGTTCGCCGCCGGCAGCGGCGTCACCCCGGTGATGTCGATCCTCAAGTCCGTGCTGGCGTCCACGACCGGCACCGTGTCCCTGTACTACGCCAACCGGGACCGGGAATCGATCATCTTCGACGCCGAACTCGCCGACCTCGCCAAGAAGCACGCAGACCGGCTCACCGTCGAGCACCGACTCGAGAGCGAGGCGGGGCTACCGACCCCGGACAATCTCACCCAATTCGCCGACGGCGGCCAGGACGGCACCGTCTTCGTCTGCGGACCCGCACCCTTCATGGCCATGGTCAAGGAGACGCTGACCAGCATCGGGTACGACCGGCACCGGATTCACATCGAGGAATTCCGGTCCCTCGACGGCGACCCCTTCGCGCCGATCAAGCAGGTCACCGCCGACGCCGCCGCGTCGTCGACCGTGGACGTCACCCTGGACGGCGACACCCACACCCTGTCTTGGCCGGCCGACGCAACCCTGATCGACGTGATGGTGGGCGCCGGGATCGACGCCCCGTACTCCTGCCGCGAAGGCGAATGCGGATCCTGCGCCTGCACCCTCCTGGAAGGGACCGTCGATCCCGGGGTCACCGACGCCCTCGATCCCGACGACGTCGCCGACGGCTACATCCTCGGCTGCCAGGCGAAGCCGACCAGTCCCACGCTGAAGATCGAATTCTGAAGCGTCCGGTTGCCGGGCTGATTCAGCCGCGGAGCTGATCGGGCAATGAGCGGGTGATGATCTGCTGAGCCTCGGTGAGGATCGAGTCCACTACCTCCTCGCAGCTGCCGATGTCGTGGATCAGGCCCTGAGCCTGACCGGCCCACCACATGCCGCCTTCGACGTCTCCGTTGCCGTACACCTGCTCGCGGCCGCGGACACCGCTGGCCAAGTGGGCGATGTCGTCGAACGTGGCACCCGGTCGCCGCGACAGTGTGGCGATTTCTTCGGACACCGAGTTGCGGGCGACACGGGCGGAGTTGTGGAACTCGCGGAAGACGATGACGGTGTCGTGTTCGGTGTTGTCGACGATCTGTTGTTTGACGTTGTGATGGATGGGCGCCTCGGTGGTCGCCATGAATCGGGTGCCCATGTTCACCGCCGACGCTCCCAGCGCGAGGGCGGCGACAAGTCCGGCGCCGGTGGCGAGTCCGCCGCTGGCGATGATCGGGATCGACAGTGCCCGGGCCGCAGCGGGGATCAGCACGAGCCCGGGAACGTCGTCCTCACCGGGGTGCCCGGCGCACTCGAAGCCGTCGATGCTGATCGCGTCGACGCCGAGTTGCTCGGCCTTGACGGCGTGCCTCACCGAGACCGCCTTGTGGATCACCTTGACACCCGCGGCCTTGAAGGTGGGCAGGTGTGGGGTCGGGTTGCCCCCGGCGGTTTCGACGATGGTGATGCCGCTGTCGACGATGGCGTCGCGGTATTCGTCGTAGGGCACCGGCTGGATGGTCGGCAGGATGGTGAGGTTGACGCCGAACGGTTTGTCGGTGAGGTCGCGGCAGCGGGCGATCTCCTTGACCAACGCTTCGGGGGTCGGTTGGGTCAGGGCGGTGAGGAATCCGAGCGCCCCGGCGTTGGCCACCGCGCYGATSAGGTCTGCGGTGCCGACGGCGGTCATGCCGCCGCACACGATGGGGTGYTCGATCCCGAAGGTCTCGGTGAAGGTGTTGGTGAACATGCGCTTCCTCGTTCTTCTGTTCGGGGACTGGTCTAGCGCTGCCGGCTCAGGCTCGCCAGTACGGCCTTCGCCGCGCGCTCGCCCGACGTGGCTGCGTCGGCGAGCGACGGCAGATCGAGCTGGTAGTCGCCGGCGAGGTAGRTGGTGCCGAGCGGATCACGCAACGTCGGAAGCGAGTTCCTCCGCCCGGGCGCCCAGAAGGGCACGACCCGAYGRTGCYKYCGCACGATGCCCTCGCCCAGCTTCCCTTCCAGCTCGGGGAACACTGCGAGCAGGTCCTGCYGGTATCGCGACACGATCTCCTCGTCGGGGAGGTCGAACAACGCGTCGGCGTGAGCGCCGCCGGCGAAACAGGCCAGYGCTCCACCSGGCTTRCGGTCGTCGCCGTTCCGCATCGCCGCGGCGTGGTTGAACATCGCCTGGAACGACAGTTGCGGCGTCGAGACAGCGAAGTASTCGTCCCAGCGYTGCGGCCCGACTTCGTCGGTGAAGAATCCGACGATYACGTACCGGCCGTAGGTGATGTCGTCGAACGCATTCCGGTGCTGCTGCGGGAGGTCCGGGATGATCCGCTCGGCGATATCGGCGGGTGCGGTCACGATCGCGCGCTTCGCCCGCAGCCGCACCGGTCGGTCACCGTCGTGGTAGTCGACGACCACGCCGTCACCGTCGCGCCGCACCGAGTGCACCGCCGAGTTCAGCCGGATCCGGTCACCGAGATCCTCCGCCAGCACGTCGGTCAGCGTTTGGTTGCCACCCACCGGCAGCGAGAAGTTCGGGATCTTCTCCGGGTCGGCCAGTGCGAGGCCGACCGACGTGACGAACTGGGTGGCGGCCGTCTCCTCCACCTCGCATCCCATCCACTGCGCCGACCACGACCGGACGACGTCGGCGGCCAGCTTCGACCGGACGCCCTTCAGTAGGTACGACGCCAGCTTGGTGTCGAGGTTGGCGCGAACCCGTTGTGCAATACGGCTCTGCGACTCCAGGAACGGCGTGACCGCGAGGATGCGTGCACCGACGATGGCCATGCCGATTCGGTCCATCAGGGTCATCCGCGTGCGGAACATGAGTGCGACGGGATTCGAGGTGTCGATCACCTCGCCGTTCAGGTACAGCGCGACGCTCTTGCCTGCGAGTGAGCCCATCTCGATGCCGTGCCGGTCGAGGGCATCGATCAGTGTGCCTGTGCCCTCGGTGAACTGAGTGCCGACGTTGATCCAGTAGTCGCCCTTCCGGACGGTCTCGACTCGGCCGCCCACGCGGTCGGTGGATTCGAGCACGACTACGTCGGTCTCGGGCGACAGCGACGTCGCCGCCGTCAAACCCGCCATTCCGGCGCCGACGACGACCACCTCGGTGGTCTCTTCCTGTACGTGCGTTGTCATTTCGGTTCCTGACTCTCGAAAACTATGGGCCTCGCTACTGCGGCGGTCAGGGCGCGGATCAAGCCGTGACCGGGGCGCCGCCGCTGACGGCCTGAGCGTCGACGCGCTTGTTGTGGGCGTCGAACGCCCGGTACGCACGGAAGTACGTGAACATCTGCAGGCCCCACGTGGACAGCGCGAAGATGTAGAAGATCGTGTGCTCCGCGTCGTCGCCCGGAATGTGGACGAAGTCGTAGGTCGAGGCGATGACGAATCCGCAGGCGGTGGCGAGGGCGACCGACACGGCGTGACCGTGCTCGCCGATACCCCACAGGCGCTTGACGAAGTAGATCAGGAACAACGTGGTGAGCACGTTGACAACGATGAAGAAGATCTTGGCGGGGGTGCCGATGTGGTACTGGTACCCGAGGAGGAGGAAGCCCACCACCGCGGCGAGTGCAAACGCGCCGATGTCCACCGCGACGGACGGCTTGTATCGTTGGGTGACCTTCATCAGCCCCAGAACCAGGATCAGCGTGATGCCGACCGACCGGGAGAAGGCGTCCAGAAAGGCTGCGCCGGTGTACATCGGACTGTCGTGACCGGCCTTCAGGATGCCGTAGACGAGGAAGTTCGAACCCGACGTTGCAACGATGATCCACTCGAGGCCGAGCAGGTAGTTCTTGTAGTTCCGGATGAACTTGATCCCGTATGTGAATCCGACGGCGATCATCCAGATGTCCGCTACCGCGAAGAGCAGTTCTCGGATGGACATGATTTTCTCCTTGGAGGGTGGCTTACGCCGATGGTTATTTCGTGAGGGCTGCCAGGCGATCCGAGGCACGGTCGGCGAGCCAGGCCGCGTGCAGCGCGGGGCCGCTGACGAGGCTGGGCCAGAAGCGCTTCCGGCCGTGCCAGATCGCGGCCAGGTCGTCGTGTAAGGGCGCGCCGCCGATGCGGTCCGCGAGCAGGTGGCCCACGTACTGCGCCTGGGCGAAGCCGTGGCCGTTGCAGGCGAGCGAGTAGAGCACGTTGCCGGAGGCCTCGCCGGCGACGGGGAGCCACGTGGAGCTCATGCCGATCCAGCCGCCCCAGGCCTTCTGCGGTTCGATGTCGCGCAGACCGGGGAAGCGGTCGCGGAATCCGCGGACGAGGTCGTCGGCGACGTTCCGGGCAGGGGTGCGGTCCGGCAGCGGATTCCGCCCGGTCTGCACGCGGCGGGTGCCGAACACGATCGTGCCCCGTGGGGTCACACGGTAGCTCTCGATGATCATGTGCAGCGTGACCATCGGGGCACGGCTGGTCCAGCCGATCTCGTCGAGTCGCTCGGGCGCAACGGGTTCGGTCTCGACCAGCGACGTCCACACCGGGGTGGCGAGGTTCTTCGGCGCGCTGGACAGGCCTGCGCTGTAGGCGTTGGTGGTCAGCAGCGCCTTGCGCGCCCGAACCCTTCCGTCCGGAGTTTCGACGAAGACCCCGCCGCCGGTGTCCGTGATGTCGCGCGCGGGAGTGTGCTCGTAGACCCGCACGCCGGATGCGATCGTCGCGGCCCGCAGGCCGAGGACGAACTCACCCGGGTTGAGGGTCCCACCGACGCCCTCGCGCATTCCGCCGAGGAAGCCGTCCGGAAGGCCCGCCTCCCGACCCTCGACGAATTCGGCCGACGATCCGGCCTCGGCCATGACCTTCGCGTTGCGGCGCGCATGCCGGAGCTGCCCCTTGGACACGGCGGCCATCACGATGCCGGCCTGCTCGTAGCCGCAGTCGATCCCGTGGTGGGCGATGGCGTCCTCGGCGAAGTGCACCGCGTTCTCGGCGTACCGGTAGAGGTCGCGCAGCCGCTCGCTCTTCAGCAGAAAGCCCAGCAACTCCGGATCGGCGGCAATCGAATTCGTGACGTATCCGGCGTTGCGGGAGCTGGCGCCCCAACCGAGGGTCTGCGTCTCGAGGAGCACCACGTCGACGCCCTTCTCGGCGAGGCGGAGTGCGGCCGACATGCCGCCCCCGCCGCCGCCGATCACCACCACGTCGCAGTCGATGTCACCGGTCAGGGGTTGTTCGGCGGTGGCGGGCGTTGCGGCCCAACCGGTGTCGTAGATCAGCTCCATGGTTACGCCTCCGTCTCGTCTGCGGGAATGACCGCGGTGCCGCGAGCGCGCACCGCGACCAGTGGCGGCTCCAGGACGTGCGAGCTGCCCGTGTCGTCGGAGACGCGGCAGATCACCCGAAGCTCGAAATCCACCGTGCGACTGCGATTTCCCTTCTTCACCAGCGTGGCCTCGGCCTCGACGACATCGCCGCCACGAACAGCGGCGAGGAACTCGACGGACGAGTAGCCGGCGAACAGGCCCTCGTGACCGTCCAGCTCGATCGACAGGTTCGTGCCGACGTCCCCGAAAAGTTTCAGGGCGTAGGCGCCGTCGACCAGATTGCCCGCGTAGTGCGCGTCGGAGAAGGCGACATAGCGCCGGTGGACAGCCTTACTCATGAAATCTCCTGATGGATCGCGCCGAGGTGGCGGGACTCTGCCTCACCGTCGATTTCGACGCCGGGGTAGCCGCGCTTGGCGATCTCGGTGCACATCCGGCGGTACTTGCCGACACCGCCGACGTAGCCCATGAACGTGTTGGGTTTGCCCTCGACGTTGGAGCCGCGGTACCAGGAGTCGGTGGTGGCGTACAGCGTCTGGGCGACGGTCTCCTCGGTGATGTCGACCCAGTCGTTCTGACCCTCGACGGTGGTCTCGACGAGCGTCGCTCCGGAGTCGCGGGCGTGCTCGATGAGGTCGGCGATCCAGTCGACGGCCTGCTCGATGGTCATCACCACGTTGCTGGCGAGCGCGGGGCTCTGGGGGCCGCCGACCATGAAGAAGTTCGGGAAGTCCGTGGTCATCATCCCGAGGTAGGTCCGGACACCGTCGCGCCAGGCCTCCTGCAGCTTCGTGCCGGACGCACCGGTGAGACCGAGCCCGTACAGCGGGCCGGTGAAGGCGTCGAACCCGATGGCGAGCACGACGGCATCCGCCTCGTACGTGCCCTCCGATGTGACGATCGCGTTCGCGGTCATCGTCTCCAGCGGCTCGTCGCGCAGCGACACCAGCGACACGTTCGGCCGGTTGTAGGTCTCGTAGTAGTCGGTACCGAAGACACTGCGCTTGGCGCCCAGCGGGTGGTACCTGGGCACCAGTAGCTCGGCGGTGGACGGATCCTCGACGATCTCGCGGATCTTGTCGTGGAGAAATTCCGAGGCGGTCCGGTTCGCCTCGGCGTCGGTGAGGAGGTCGGCGAACTCGGCGCCGACGCCCTGGAAGCCGCTGCGCTCGTACGCCGCCTCGTAGCGCCGCCGGCGCTCCTCCTCCGACACGTCGAAGGCCTTGTCGGCCACTGGGCGGTCGGGGATGCCGCCGGGCGAGTGCCTGCATTCCTCACGGATCGCCGGGTAGTCGACCTTGATGGATTCGATCTGCTCCGTGGACAGTTCGGTGTTGCGGGCAGGCATCACGTAATTCGGGGTGCGCTGGAACACCGTGACGTGCTCCGCGACCTCCGCGATCAGTGGGATGGCCTGCACGCCCGAAGATCCGGTGCCGATCACGGCGACCCGCTTGCCCTCGAGGTCGTCGAGCGAGATGTTCCACCTGCTGGTGGACACCTGGAGTCCGGTGAAGTTCCCGAGGCCCGGCACGTCGAAGTCCTTGGGGGTGGACAGGCCACCCGCACCCGAGATCAGGTAGCGGCTACGTCGGGTCTCGCCGTTGTCCAGCCGCACCTCCCACAACCGGTCGGCCGCGTTCCACGTCGCGCCGACCACGCGGGTGTCGAAGGTGAAGTGCTTGCGCAGGTCGAAGCGGTCGGCGACGTGTTCGATGTAGCTGAGGATTTCGGCCTGCGGCGCGAATCGCTGGCTCCACGTCCATTCCTGCTGGAGTGCCTCGTCGAACGAGTAGGAGTAGTAGATGCTCTCGACGTCGCAGCGGGCGCCCGGATAGGTGTTCCAGAACCAGGTGCCGCCGACGCTGGGTCCGGCCTCGAAACCCGCGAAGGTCCACCCGGCGTTCGTGAGCCGGTGCGAGAGGTAGAGGCCGGAGAAGCCGGCACCGATGCCGATGACATCGACGATCCCGCTGGCTGAGGTGGAGGTGGAGTTCATGCTGTCGCTTTCKTTGTATTGGTCAAACGACTCGATCAACTGACTTAGTTGAGTAGACCAGTGGTCCCGGTCACAGTCAAGGGGTGACGCGAAAGTAGACGCGATCGCTACAGAGGGAGGTCGGGAGAATCGACGCCGACCACGCGATCGCCGCAGAACACCCGGACGGACTCACCGGGGGCATGACCGCCGATTCCGGAAGCACCCCAGAAGCTCTGTGCCGAACCGTCGGCGAGATCGGCGATCTTGGCACCGTTCACCCGCACCTCGCCCGACCGCACCCGGGATCCGACCTCGATGGCGCGGTCCAGGTCGCCACCGAACACGTACGCGTCGAGGCCCGAAGGGTTCGCATTGGCGACGCGCAACGCGTCCTCGTCGGACTCCACGGCGTGCAGGCTGACGAGCGGCCCGAACAGTTCGGCGGTCGCCATCGACGCGTCGACTCCCGAAGCGACTGTGGGGGAAAGGAAGAACCCGTCGAGTGCGGGGAGCTCTGCGGGCTGATGGATCGTCCCGCCGTGGGCCCGCAGCCCTTCGATCCGGCTCTGCAGCGTGGCGAAATGCGGGGCGTTCGAGATCGGGCCCAGCTGCGTGTTCTCGTCGAGCGAGTGCCCGATGCCGATGCGGGCGATGCGATCGAGCAGCGACTCCAGGAGCGGCTCGACGAGGCTCTTGTGCGCCAGCACCTTTCCGGGGCCCTCACACCATTGACCGTTGAGCTTGGTCATCCCGTCGAGGATCCCGTCGGCGGCCACGTCGATGTCGGCATCGTCCAGCACGAGGGCGGGGTTGTTGCCGCCGAGCTCGAGCTGGAGCACCTTGAAGTCCTCCGCGGCCGCGCGGGCGATCGCGCGGCCGGCGTTCGGGCCGCCGGTGAACGAGACGATCTTCACGCGGTGATCGCCGGTGATCGCCGCGCCCACGTCGCCCGCGCCGTGGACGAGCTGCAGCGCACCGTCGGGCAGCCCGGCCTTGACGAAGCATTCGACGATGATCTGGGCGCTGCTCGGCGCGTGCTCGGACGGCTTGAGGATGACGGGGCAACCGGCGGCGAGGGCGCTCACCATCTTCGCGGCGGGGATGAAACTCGGACCGTTCCACGGGGTGAGGACGGCGGCGGGGCCCCACGGAACCTTGTACAGCCGCACGTCGCGGCCGCCGGCCTCCAACGCCGTGCGACGCGGGATGGCGCGCAGATCCGCAGCGGACGAGCGGATCCGGTGCGGAAGGAACTGCGCGACCATCCGAGCCTTCGCGATCGGGACGCCGCTGGTGAGGGCATCGGTTCGAGCGATGTCCTCGATCCGGGACTCGACGACGTCGGCCGCACGCTCGATGACCGCCGCGCGTTCCTCGCTCGCCGCGTCGTCCCAGCGCTCGAAGCCGTATGCCCGCTCGGCATGCCGCAGTGCGCGCTCCACGTCGTCCGGGCCGGTGGTGACGGCGCGGTGGACCGGCCGGCCCGTGTTGGGGTCGAGATTCCACGCGTCCGGGATCGTCCGGCACTCGGACCACTCGTCGGCGATGTAGTTGATCGGCTGGGGCAGTTGAGGGTTCGACATCCGCGTCTTCCTTCGGTGCGTGGGTATGGTTGGGGTCGGTGCGGTCACACGGTGAGGTCGGCGACGATGCGGGTCACCTCGCCCGACTTCATCGCCTCGAAGCCCTTGTCGATCTCGCGGAACGGGATCACGTCGCTGACCATCTCGTCGAGCAGCAGGCTGCCCTGGAGGTACAGACGCGCGAACTGGGTGATGTCCTCGTGCGCCTGGCCGGAGCCCATGTACGAGCCGATGAGGCGCTTCTCGCCGAAGAAGAAATCCGACGCGGGAACGGTGAGGTCGGTGCCGTCCGGTGCGATGCCCACCAGGCATGCGGTACCCCTGGCGCGCAAGACCGACAGCGCGGTGGCCGCGGTGCGCGCGGAGCCGACGGCCTCGAACGAGTAGTCCACCCCGTCGCCGAGCACCTTCCGGATCTCGGTGGGGACATCGGCCGCGCCGTTCACGGTGTGCGTGGCACCGTATGTCCGCGCCGCCGCGAGCCGCGCATCGTCGAGATCCACGGCGACGATCGCCGAGGCACCGGCGAGCCGCGCGCCCTGGATGATAGCCGACCCGACACCGCCACAACCGATCACGGCCACGGTGGCGCCGGGGCGTACCTGCGCGCCGCGGAAGACGGCACCGACGCCGGTGATGATGCAGCACGACAGTAGGCACCCGACGTGCAGCCCCACCTCGTCGGGCACCGTCACCAGCGAGTTCTCCCGCATCAGGGTGTGACGGGAAAACGCGCCGATGTCGCCGAGCCGCTCCACGACCCGGCCTCCCGGCCGCTGGAAAGCGGGCCGGGGCCGCTGCCGGATCTGCGAGGCGCGCTGGCACTGCGTCGAGTGCCCGGCCTGACAGTTGCGGCACAACCCGCACGAGGGCGTGAGGGCGCCGACGACGCGGTCGCCCGGACGCAACGAGGTCACCGCGGAGCCGACCGACTCGACAATGCCCGCCACCTCGTGCCCGACCACCACCGGCAGGTCGGCGTGCACGGTACCGGTCATGTAATGCAGGTCGCTGTGGCACAGGCCCACGTTGGAGACCGCGACGCGGACCTCGTGGGGCTCCGGGTCGTCGACCTGGATCTCGGTGAATTCCAGCGGCTCGTTCACCGCGGTGAGAAGTGCTGCTTCGGTGGTGATCACTCTTGTCTCCGATCTCAATTGCTCGTCGTGGGCGCCGTCGGCGCCGCGTTCTTCGATGCCCAGAAGCCCTCGATGCCCTCGGTGAAGGCGCCGGACTCCCACGAGTGGCGGGCGGCGTCGTCTTCGCGGGCGAACGCGGCCTCGATGTCTTCGGGCCGCGGCCGCAGCAGACCCAGGTGCAGTGCGGTGGTACGGGGATCGGAGTTCCACTGCCCGACCACGTCGACCGCGCGGTCCACCAGTGTCTGCGGGGCCACGATCTCGTCGAGCAGCCCGATCCGCAGAGCCTCGTCCGCATCGATCCGGCTGGAGGCCAGAATGATTCGCATCGCATGGTTCCGAACCAGGCGACCCAGGAGGAAGCTCGAGGCGTTCGAGATGATGATCCCGCGGTGGTTCTCCGGCTGGTAGTACTCGGCGGCGGGAGTGCCGATCCGGGAGTCGCAACACAACGTGATCTCCGAGGCGCCGCCGACCGCGATCCCGTTCACGGCCGCAATCACGGGGACCTTCGTCTCGAGAATCGCGCGGGTGATGTCGTGGAACGTCGCGAAGGCCTCGTGAATCTCGTCGTAGCTGGTCGGCACCGACTGCAGGTCCTCACCGGCGGAGAAGGCCCGCCCCGCACCCGTGAGCACGATCCCGCGGACGACGTCACCCGTCCCGAACCGGCGGATCGTCTGCGCGAACCTCACCCGGGTGGCCACGTCCATCACGTTCAGCTTCGCCGGACGGTTCAGTGTGAGCACCGCGACGTCACGGTCGATGTGCACGTCCAGGTAGTTCTCGGTCATGTCCGGCTCCTCAGCTACCGCTGCGGACGGTGCGCGGCGGTTGCAGGTCGTAGGTGGTGCGCGGGTGTTCTGCGGAGCGCGCCTTCAGGACCGGCTTCGACACACGCTCCGACGGGGTGCGCGGGAAATCGGCGACGAACTCGACGTAGCGCGGAACCTTGAAACGTGCCAGCTGGGCTCGCGCGCCGTCGACGATTCGCTCTGCGGTTCCGCGGCTCTCGTCGACGCCGGTGGCCAGCTGCACGAAAGCCTTGACCTCCTCGCCGAACAGCTCGTCCTGGACGCCGACCACCGCTGCCGCGACGACGGTGTCGTCGCGCTCCAGGACGCGTTCGACCTCGGCGCTCGCGATGTTCTCGCCGCCGCGGCGGACCATGTCCTTGATCCGGCCCACCAGGCGGTAGCTGCCCGCCTCGCGGACCGCGACATCGCCGGTGTGCAGCCAGCCGTCGCGCAGGACCTGCGCGGTGTCTTCGGGCCGGTTCCAGTAGCCCAGCATCATCGGTCTGCCCGAGGTGATCAGCTCGCCGGATTCTCCCTCGGCAACCTCCGCGCCCTGCGGATCGACCACCCGGACCTGCTTCGTGGGAACCGGCTGCCCCAGCCGCCCGCTGCCGACGTCGGCCGAGCGCTCGGGGAAGCTGACCAGGTCGACCCCGCTTTCGGTCATTCCGAAGATCTCCCGCCACGGTGCACCCCAACGCTGTTCGAGCTCAGCGTGCAGCGCGACGGGGATTGCCGAGCACAGCACGAGGCGTAGGTAGTTGTCCCGGTCCTGCGGACTCGGCTCCTGCTTGAACAGCAGCGTGGGCATCGAGCCGAGCACGTAGCAGAATGTGGCCCGGTGCCTGCGGACGTCCGCCATGAAACCCGAGGCGGAGAACCGGGGCAGTACCACCAGCGGTGCGCCGATCGTGAGACACAGCGAGGTGTTCCACTGCGGGTCCATGTACGAGAACGGCTGCGAGGTGAGCGCCACGTCGTCGGCCCCGAGGCCTGCCGCGCTCGCGCAGACCCACCCCAACCGAACCCAGTAGTCGTGGGTCAGCATGCACGCCTTCGGGAATCCGGTAGTGCCCGAGGTGTACTGGAGATTCGCGAGCGTCTCGCCGGAGATGGCGACCCCCGGCCTGTCCGCCGGATACTGCGCGAGTTCGTCGCACGAGGCGGCTTCGACGATCCGGACATCGGCCAGATCGGCGTTCGCGGCGCGCACCTGTTCGACGAGTGGGGTGTGTTCGGCGTCGGTGACCATCACCCGGGCGCCGGAATCCCGCAGCACGAATTCGAGGTCTGCGCGCTGATATGACGAATTGATCGGCACCGCGACGCCGCCGGCCGCGAGAATCGCGAGCCAGGCGACCGGCCACTGCACCACATTGGGCAGCATGATCGCGACCCGGTCGCCTTCGCGGACCCCGTCCTCGCAGACAAGTCGCTGCGCCAGGCGTGACGTCCAGTCGTCGATCTCGCCGAAGGTCCACGACCCTTCCGTGAACCGGAGGAACTCGCGGTCCGGATACCTGAGGGCCTGGATCGCCAGCAGGCCGACGAGGGTGTCGATCGGCGGGTCCTGCGCCAACCGGGCCAGGGCTGGTACACGTTCCAGTCGAACTGAGTCGACTCCGGTCATGGTCATCCTCTTCAGACTTGTCGGGTGCGATGCGGCGTTGATGCGGGTGCTGCTCGCGATCTCATGTCGTGACGGCGCATTTCGCGGTGCGCTCGTGCCCCTCCGACCGCGATGGCGCCGGGCACTGGGCTCAGTCATAGCGTAGAAGAACATAGTCATATGATCAAGGCAAATGACTAGATACTCATAAACGCTGCGAGCCGTGAGGTTCCCATCTCGGCGATGAGGCAGCTCGCCCGCCCAGCCGACTGGTAGCGTTTGCATTGACTTGATCAGTCGTTCACATCTGATTCGACAGGAGAAACGCATGGCCCGCATTCCTGCCGCCGAACGTCGCGCCGAATTGGTGGCGGCGTCCGTGCGCATGATCGCCGCCCACGGAGTGGACGGCGCGACCACACGCCGCATCGCGCAGGATGCGAACGCTCCGCTGGCCACGCTGCACTACTGCTTTGCCACGAAAGAGGTGCTGTTCGCCGCGGTCTTCGAACACGTCACCGCGCAGTATCGAGAGGTGCTGGCGCGCAACGATGTCCAAGGTGACATCGAGACCACCGCGCGCGCCCTGTTGCGCGGCGTGATGGAGTGGTACCTGGCGAATCCGGATTTCGGCGCGGCGATCGTCGAGCTGATCAGCTGGGCCCAGCGTCAGGAGGGCAAGCAGGCCGAGGTGGTGTACGACGAGGCATTCGCGACCATGCGGCCGATCCTCGAGGCCGCCGCGACCGATGCGGGCCAGTCGGTCGACCCGAAAACGATCGCCGAACTGGCCTACATCGTGTCCACACTGTCCGACGGATTCGCGCTCAACTGGCTGGTGTTCACCGACCGTACAGCGGCCGAGCTGCAGATCGAGCTCGTCCTGGGTGTCCTCGACGCGTGGATGGCCGCCAACGTCGGCGATGTGCCCAGACCGGCGGCTCCGGCCGCGAAGGCGTCACCCGAAGACGCCCTGCGTTCGCTGGTGTCCTGGGTGAGCGTGGAGTGACGCACCCTCGACGCCGAGCGTGGAGACAGGCGTGGGACTGATTCAGAACACGGCGCTGTCGACGCGTCGACCGGACCGGGCGCGTGACATCAGCACGGTCACCACGACGAGCAGGGCGAGAACTCCCGACAGCCAGTAGCCGGTGCCGTAGAGGCCCTTTGCCGCGACCTCGAGGCCGGTGCCGACCACCGGAACCAAAGAGGCACTGAGGTCGCCGCTGACGAGTGCCGTGCCGAGGGCGAAACCCACGGCCATGGACGTGCCGGCGACACCGGCCGCCATCCCGGCCTTCTCTTCGGGCACTGCCATCTGCACCATGGTGAAGCCGGCTGCGTAGCCGATTCTGGTCCCGAGCCCCATGACGGCAGCGCCCACGAGGTATTGCCACTGCTGGTCGTGCGCCAGGGCGAGCCAGGCCAGCCCCGATGCGCTGGTGAGCGCTCCGATGACGAAGACGGGGACACCACGGCCGTTGAGCAGGGCGCGGTCGAGCACGGTTCCGCGGACCAGGAACGCCGCCGCGAAGGGTGCCATGAGCCAGCCCGTCTGCAGCGCGCTGAGCCCGAGTCCGTAGGAGTCTTCGGGCCGAAGATTCTCGGGAGAGATCTGGGCGTACGTGCTGAGCAGCAACAGAAAGGCCGAGTTCACCGCTGCGAACAACGCGATGCACAGGCACGACGCGGTGACCAGAGGCGTCTTCATCATTGCGACGTCGAACACCGCCGAGGTCGACCGGCGCTCGACGCGCACCCATGCGATGCCACCGACGATGCCGACCACCAACGGAACGAGTGCCGCGACGCCCCACACGAGGCCTTGCGTCAGAGTCAGCAGGATCGCCGCGACCCACGCGATCATCCACACCGTGCCGAGTACTGCGATGCGGCCGTTACGCTCGGCAGGCGGGGCATGTGGGATCGTGACAAAGCACGCAATGGTCGTGGCCGCGCACACTGCGGTGAGGATGACGAAGAAGCTCCGCAGCGACAGGCTCTCGACGATGAAGCCGCCGCCGATCATGCCCACGACGATGCCGACACCGGTGGCGACGACCAGAACCCCGACGCCCACCGTGATGCCCTCCTCGCCGAGATTGCGACGCAGGAAGCCGAGCGGAAGCAGCTGCGCCGCACCACCGAAGCCCATGAGCATGCAGCCGACCAGGAGGGTCGGATAGGAGTCGCCGACAGCCGGAATGGGCGCGCCGACCGCCAGGAATGCGGACGCCGCCACGGAGGCGTTTCGGTCGCCGTACAGATCGGCGAGGCGCGGCAGCAGGATGAAGCCCGCTCCCCCGCCGAGGGTCAGCGCCGTGTACAGCCACGTCGTCTCGGCCACTGTGGCAAGGCCGTACTGCGCCTGGATGATCGGCAGCAGCGGCGGCAGGATGAAGATGACGGCGTTGGTCAGGACGATCAGCAGCGTGCCGACACCGATGAGCACTCCTTTGTTCGGCGCAGGGCGACCGACAACCTCACTGGCGAGTCCGGCTTGCGGGTGGATCTCTGTCATAGGTTTCTCCGATTCGTGATCAGGCGCGGGAGTTCGTTCGTCGTCATGAGGGGTCTGTTCCTTCGAAAGTGGGCTGGTCGCAGTGAAGGGACGCCGACGACTGTGTGATCCGGCTCATACCGTAGGTCAAGTCAGTCATACGATCAAGATGTTTGACTCATAAATTTGATGGCACTACCTGCAGCTCGAGGCGGCCCCTCTCGGCGATGTGCCAGCTCACTTTCCGATCCGACTGCTAACGTGGGAACCGACTTGATCATCTGCTCAGCTCTGTCCAGACAGGAGAACGTATGGCTCGCATCCCCGCCGCCGAACGTCGCGCCGAACTGGTGGCGGCAGCCGTACGCGTAATCGCCGCCCACGGGGTGGACGGCGCCACCACTCGCCGCATCGCGGAAGAGGCGAACGCACCGCTGGCCACGCTGCACTACTGCTTCTCCTCCAAGGAGGTGCTGTTCGCGGCGGTGTTCGAGTACGTCAACGCGCAGTATCGAGAGGTGTTGACGCGCAACGATGTCCAAGGCGACGTAGCGACCGTCGCCCGCGCTCTGTTGCGCGGCGTAATGGAGTGGTACGTGGCGAATCCCGATCTCGGCGCGGCAATCGTCGAGCTGATCAGCTGGGCCCAGCGCCAGGAGGCCAAGCTGGCCGAGATGGTGTACAACGAGGCATTCGCGACCATGCGGCCGATCCTCGACGCCGCCGCTACCGCTGCGGGCCAGTCGGTCGACCCGAGAACCATCGACGAACTGACGTACATCGTGTCCGTATTGTCCGACGGATTCGCGCTCAACTGGCTGGTTACCGACCGCACATCGGCAGAGCCGCAGATCGAGCTCACCCTCGGCGTGCTCGACGCGTGGATGGCCACGAACCTCGGCGCTTCCTCCGTGCCGGTGGGCCGAGCGTCGACGGTCTCCTCCCAGCCAACCCTGCGCTCGCTCGTGTCCTGGGTGAGCGTSGAGTGATACCGCACTGATCCGAAAGACAGCTGTCGGCCGCCCCTTTCGGTGGCGGCCGACAGTCTCTTGTGGTCAGATCCGCYGGTTGCCYTCGGCGACGATCCAGCTCAGCGCCGGATCGTCRCGTTCCATCCACTCGGGATGCCACTGGACACCGAGCACCGCGGCCCCCGGCAGCTCGACCGCTTCGACGACGCCGTCGGCCGCGCGACCCGTGACCACGAGGCCGGTACCGCAACGGTCGACCGCCTGGTGGTGCCACGAGTTGGTCACCGCGCCGGCACCGAACAGCCGTTCCGCGATCGAACCGGGCTCGAACGTCACCTTGTGGTCGTCGGCACCGTCGGTGAGCGGGGGCGAAACCGACAGGTGCTCGACGGAGCCGGGCGGGAGGTCGGCGATCAGCGTGCCACCGAGAGCGACGTTCAGGATCTGCAGGCCGCGGCACACCCCGAGTACCGGAATGGGCCTGGCGAGTGCGGCACGCACGAGAGCGATCTCGAACTCGTCCCGATCAGGGTCGTGGACCATCGGATCGTCCCGCGGATCCACGTCCCGGACCACCGACGGGTCGCCACCCCAGCGCGCGGGATGAACGTCCTGGCCTCCGGTGACGACCACGCCCGCCAGCCAGTGGCAGAGTGCCTCCGGGTCGGCATCGTAAGGCAGGTTCACCGGAATGCCACCGGCCCTGGCGATCCGGTCCGAGAAGTCGGACATGAAGGCGTCGGCGAACAGGTGGCCGTAACGCTTGTCGAGTCCATCGACCAGCCCCAGCCGGAACCGCCGGCCGGTGATGCCGATCAGCGGCCGGATGGTGCCCGGCGTCGCGTTCTCCGTGCTCACGGGAACTCGAAGTATCGCGCCGACTCCCATTCCGAGAGCTCGGCGAACGGATCGCCCCCCGCGGTGTGGAACTGCATCCACTCCCATCGGCGGGTACCCACCCAGTAGTCGACGAACTCGTCCCCGAGTTGTTCGCGCAGGATCGGATCCGCCTCGAGAGCGGCGGCCGCCTTGGTGATGGAGTTCGGCAACCGCTCGAGATCGGGCGCACACCACGCCATGTCGTTGACCGGCTCGGGCGGCTCGATCGCGCCGTCGAGGCCGGCGATCACCCCGGCGAGAATGGCCGCGACCGCGAGGTACAGATTCGCGTCGGCACCGGGAACCCGGTACTCGAGGCGGGAGTACGCCGGATGCCCGCACACCGCACGCACCGCGGTGGTCTTGTTGCTGATGCCCCACGTGACCGTCGTCGGCGGGCCGCTCAGGTCGACCAGGCGGCGGTACGAGGTGATCTGTGGGAGCACGATCGACGTCGCGCCCTGCATCGTCGCGAGGAGTCCGCCGATCGCGTGCCGCATCGTCGGCGAGGGTCCGTCCTCGGCGTAGAACGCGTTGACCCCGTCGCGCTGCAGGGACAGGTTGACGTGCGAGGCCTGACCGTATCCGGCCGTCGGCTTGGCCATGAAGGTCACGGTGTGACCGAGTTCGAAGGCCACCTCGCGCATCACCTGCCGGGCGCGAGCCCAGGCATCGCACACCGAGATCGGGTCACCGGGAACCAGGTTGAGTTCGACCTGGCCTGCCGCGTCCTCGTCGCTCCACGCCTCCCACTCGATGCCGATCTCTTCGAGGCGACGGGCGACCGCCGACATGTAGTCGACCCAGTCCTTCGATTTCGCGAGGTGGTACGCGGTTCCGGCGGAACCGCCGAGCGGCGTCAGGTCGCGATATCCCTTGGCGCGGGCCTCGTGAATGGACTCCTGGAACAGGGTCGCCTCGATCTCGACCGCCACGGTGGCCGTGAAACCATGCGTTGCGAGTCGGTCGACCAGCTTTCGGGCCAGGTTACGCGGACAGGTCCCGACCGGGGTGCCGTCGGTCTGCCAGTAGTCACCGATCACGGACTGCAGGCCGGGCTCCCACTGCACGAGCGTCGACATGTCGGGCCGGAACTGGACGTCGGCCAGGTGCCCACGCCAGTCGGGGTAGGCGAATCCAAACGTGGGGTCGTTGCCCAGATCGAGGCCGAACAGGAGATCGGCGAACGCGAAACCCGACCCCGCGCTCGCGGCGAACTTCTTGGGCGCCACGTTCTTTCCGAGGAACGAGCCATCGTGATTGGTGGCCTCGAGCCGGACCGTGTGGACGGCGGCATCGCGATCCGTTGCGGTGGCGGTGATTTCAGACATCGTATCGAACCTTCCAGGATGCGGCGACGAGCACCGACAGCTGAGAGAGCGTGCCGCGCACGCCGATCAGACCGGTGGACAGGGCGGCGATCAGATCGTCGGCGCCCGAGAAGATCCCGGCCAGCAGCTCCGGGGGGCCGGCGATCACATAGTGCGTCTCACCCTCGCCGACGACCAGCTGGGCCAATCCGTCGGGGCCGTCCGCGACCGCGACGAGCACGTCGGGGATCCCCGGTACCGACCGGGCCGCGGCCCAGAACGCCTCCGCGGCAACCTGCCAGTCCGGCAGCGGCGGCGACAGCAGTGCCAGCGACGTTGCCGCGAGGTCGCGCTCGCCCGCGGGCTCGCCGACCGGGGCGAGCCGCGCGTTCAGGTCGACGGTCAGGGTGACGTCGGGTGAGGTGAACACGCCGCTCGACACCGCGACGACACCGTTGGAGATGCTGATCGTCGCAGCCTGCGGGGTGTCGTGGGAGCGGACCGCGACGATGCCTTCCACCCCCTCCACGATGGAATCCGCATGGTTCGCGCGGACGGAATCGGTGATCGTGCGGCCGATCAGCCGGACGATCGGACTCGCATCGTCCTCGATCCGGATGTCGACCCCGTCGACCGCGTCGGCCTCGCATGTCGCGTGGCCGATCGTCGTTTCGGTCATCCTTCAGTCCTTTCGATTCGACGAGATCATGTGCGCGGTACACCGTCAGCAGCGGATCCCAGTTGGAATGCGACCTTCACAGTCAAACGTCTTGGTCACGTGACTATGATGGTGAGGCACAGATCACTTGTTGTCAATGACTTGCGAGGTTTCCGAGATGAACGACGACGCGCCCACCTGGTGGAATCTGCTCGACGGCGATGCGCAGGCCGCGGCCCGGATGATCGCCCACGCCCTGCAGAAACCGATCCGGGAGCTGGGACCGCAGCAGGCCCGGGCGCTCCTGAACACGACTCCACCTGCCGAGCCGATCACGCCGCTCGACCGTGTCGAACAACTGACCGTGCCGACCCGCGCAGGTGCGATCCGGGCTCGCCTGTACCGCGCGAACAGTGCCGCTCCGGACGGCGACACGCCCGCCCTCGTCTATCTGCACGGCGGAGGTTTCGTCCTGGGAACCCTGGAGGGAGCCGACGAGCTGTGTCGCGCGATCGCCGCCGGATCCGGATGGACGGTCGTGTCCCTGGACTACCGGCTGGCTCCCGAGAACCCCTACCCGGCAGCGCTGGAAGACTGCCTCGACGCCTACGCGTGGCTGACCGGGACAGCATCGGAGTTCGGTATCGATCCGGGAATGATCGCGGTCGGGGGCGACTCCGCCGGCGGCAATCTCGCCGCCGCCCTCTGCCTGCACCGACGCGACGAGCGCAGCCCCCTACCCGCGACTCAGGTCCTTGCCTACCCCGCCGTCGACGGGACATTCACTACGCCGTCGTGGTCGGAATTCGCCGATGCGCCGCTGCTGAGCACCGTGGACGCGCGCTGGTGCTGGGACCACTACGTCGGCCCCGGACTTCGGGCGGACGACCACCTCGCGGCACCCATGCGCGCCGCATCGCTGCGCGGCCTGCCGCCTGCCCTGATTCTGACCGCGGAGGTCGACCCGATCCGGGACGACGCCGAGGCATACGCCGGACGGCTGCGGCGCGACGGCGTCCCCGTCTCGCTGACCCGCTATGCCGGCGTCTTCCACGGTTTCGTCACCGAGATCGGTGTGTTCGCGCAGGCGAAACAGGCGATCGACGAGGTGTGCCTGCACCTGCGCGAGATCGCGCGGGCATAGCTCGTCGCTCAGCGCCTCACAGACCGGTTTCGCGGCTCTCGCGTTCGGCCGCCGCCAGGATCGCCTCGATCACCACGTCGAAGACGGCGCGGCGATCGATGCTGGTCAGTTCGGTGATGTGGGCACGGGCGGTGGGGTACTCGCCGTCGGGCAACTGGGCGTAGATGCGGGTCCACGACGACGCGTCCTTCGCCTGGATCTCGGGGTCCAGGGTGGCGAGTGTGGCGACCTGGCCCGCGAGCCCGAGCGCAGCGTCGACGAACGCCCGGTAATACCGGACGGTGGCGCTCCGGGACAGACCGGACCGCGAGAACGTGTCGAGAATCAGCTCCACCATCCGGCGCTCCGCAGGCCCGCCGGTCGTGCGCGCGAACGTCAGCGCGGCGATCGCCGGTGAGTGGGCCGCCGTCGCCCAGATCCGGTCGGCGATCCGCCGCAGCGTGTCCTGCCAGTGCTCGTCCTCGTTCACCTCGCCGATCTCGTCGAGCTCGATCGCGGTCGCGTGATCGTAGACGGCGAGCAGCAACTCGTCCTTGTCACGGAAAAGCCTGTACAACGTGCTCGCGTCCACGTTCAGCGCTTCGCCGAGCCGTCGCATCGTCAGCCCACCGACACCTTCGCGTCGGGCGAGTTCGAAGGCCGCCGCGACGGCCGCCTCCTGTTGCACACCCCTGCGTTCCCGCCGGGAGGGCCGCGGCGTCGTCGCAGGTGCCGAGTCCTTTGCCATCGTTCTCCCCTCGATTCCCGCGTCCACCGTAGCAATCCCTGTTTCCGACCGCGTTGCCAACAAAACTGTCAACGCTGTTGACAACAACGATGCGATGCCTGTTTAGTGTGGTCGATCACAGCACTCCACGGAGGAATTCACATGACGGATTCGCAGGCCGCGACAGCGACGGACGAACCTCGATTGACCCCGCGACTGACGCTTCCGTCCGTCGTGGCATTCGGCCTGTCGTATATGGCGCCGAGCCTGGTCATGATCATTTTCGGCGTCATCGCCGTGGCGAGCGCGGGCACGGCGCCCACCGCGTTCCTCGTCGCGACGGTGGCGATGCTGCTCACCGCACTGAGCTACGCCCGCCTCGCCCGGATCTGTCCGGTGTCGGGTTCGGCGTACTTCTACGCGCGCCGCAACCTGGGGTCGTCGGTCGGATTCCTGGTGGGATGGGCCATCCTGCTGGACTACCTGTTCCTGCCGATGGTCGCGTGGCTGGCACAGTCGATCCTGCTCAACGCCCAGTTCCCCGCCATCCCGATCTGGGTGTGGATGTTGATCAACGCGGGTCTGACGACAGCCGTGAACGTGATCGGCATCGCGCTCGCCGACCGCATCAATCGGGTGTTGCTCGCCGTGTCGGTGTTCCTCGTGTTGCTGTTCTTCGCCTATTGCGTCAAGTTCGTCGCGGGCAACCCCGTCGCGTCCTACACGGAACCGTTCTGGAATTCGAACAGCATGATGTCCGGCATCTCGGTCGCCGCGGCCATCGCGGCGTACTCGTTCCTCGGGTTCGACGCCGTCACCACTCTCGCCGAGGAGACCAAGGACGCCGCCCGCAACATCCCGCGAGCCATAATCTGGATCGTCGCGATCGGCGGCCTGATCTTCGTCACCGTCGCGTACGTGATGCAGCTGGTCCACCCCGGCGGTGTCTTCGAGGACGCGCAGGCGGTGGCGTACACGATGTCGGTCGACGTCGGTGGCCAGTTCTACGCCGATTGGACGAACCTCGCGGGCATCGTCGCCGGGTCCGCGTCGTGCCTGGCCGTCCAGCTCAGTTCGAGCCGACTGCTGTACATCATGGGCCGGGACGGTGTGCTCCCGCGTCGCCTGTTCGGGAAGCTCAACGCCCGCACGCGCACTCCGATCTTCTGCGTGCTGGTGACCGGCGCGATGTGCTTCGTCGGCATGAACATGCCCCTCGAAACCGCAACAGGATTCATCAACTTCGGCGCATTCTCGGCGTTCACCGCTGTCAACCTCTGCGTCATCGCCTACTACGTCCGCCATCGCTCGACCCGGCCGCTGAGCAGAATTCGCTTCGTCGTGATGCCGGCGATCGGCGCAGCCGTGACGCTGGGCATGATCACCCAGCTCAGCGAGCACGCACTGATCTCGGGCATCTCCTGGCTCGCCGTCGGAATCGTCTACCTGGTATGGCTCACTCGCGGATTCCGCCGGCCGACACCCGAAATGAACCTCACCCACGAGCAGGATGTCGTGGCCGCCGCACAGATCAGCGAGGGCCGGAAATGATGATCGGAACCGAACCACTTGTCACACTCGCGGATTGGCAGAGTCCCCCGCACAACCGGTACACCTTCGGCCGAATGCGCCAGATGGTGCCGACGGCACGAGTCGCGGCAGGCCCCGCACCGTTGCGGCTACCCGAGGACGGCGCACTCGACCTCGATCTTCCCGTCGGCAACGAGACCGTGCGTTCGATCCTCGAGCGCACCTACACCGACGGCTTCATGGTCCTGCACCGCGGCGCCGTGCTCGCGGAGCTGTATCCCGGCGATCTCGACGCCGACCGGACCCACATGCTGTTCTCGGTGAGCAAGTCGATCGTCGGCACGGTGGCCGCGAACCTGATCGCGACCGGCACATTGGATCCCGACGCCCCACTCACCGCGTATGTTCCGGAATTCGCCGACTCGGGCTACGCCGGAGCCACCGTGCGGCACATTCTCGACATGCGGTCGGGTATCCGATTCTCGGAGGAGTACCTCGAACCCGGCGCCGAGGTACGCCTTCTCGACCAGGCCGTCGGCTGGGTTCCGCGCGTCGACGATTGGGTCCCGCAGTCGATGTATGGATTCCTTCCGATGCTGAAAGCGGCTCGCCCACACGGTGGCCCGTTCGAATACCGATCGTGTGAAACGGACGTACTCGGATGGGTCTGCGAACGCGCCGCCGGTGAGCGCATGCCGTCGCTGCTGTCGCGCCTGATCTGGTCCCGGATCGCCTCGGACGACATGGATGCCGGAGTGGACCGCGCGGGAGCGGTATTCGCCGACGGCGGGCTCGCCGCCACACTCCGCGACGTGGCGAGATTCGGCGAGATGCTCCGATGCGGCGGACGAAACGCCACCGACCAGGTGGTGCCGCAATCCTGGATTGAGGACGCCCTGCGCGGCGCGCCCGATTCCCGTGCAGCGTATGCCGAGTCACCGATCGCGACGCCACTGCCGGGTGGCATGTACCGCAACCAGTTCTGGGTGCCGCACGCCGATCGGCAAGTGCTGCTGTGCCTGGGGATCTACGGCCAATCCATCTACGTCGACCTCGACCGAGACGTCGTGGTGGTGAAACTGTCGTCGTGCCCGACACCGGTGGACGACGAACTCGACAACGCAAGCTTCGCGGCCGCCGAGGCGATCGCGGCATCACTGGCCTGACCGGCAATCCCGGCCGGCCTCACGAGTTCAGTTGTGCCAGCACTTCGGCCGCGGCTCGGTAGCCGGACCGAATCGCCCCGTCCATGTAGCCGTTCCAGGTGTCGGAGGTTTCCGCGCCTGCCCGGTGCACACGCCCGATGGGATCGGACAGGGCGGCACCGTACTGCGTCCACACGCCCGCACCGAGTCGGCCGCCGTAGGCAAGCAGCTGGTGATCCCGTCTCGGCCTGGGACTTCAGTACTCTGCTCGGTGTGGCCATTCGACCGTGGATGCCCGGCACGGACCGTAACCCATTCGGCTGGTGAACCGCCGCTGACCGGCCACCGGACGCGATCGTGCAGCAGTGGGCCGAACGCAGTGATCGCCTTCGTCGTCGACACGGTGGAGGCAGAGGTCAGGTCGATTGCCGCTCCTCCACGACCCAGGCCGCGACCTGGGCTCGCGAGTTGAATCCGAGTTTGGTGAGTATGTGTTCGACGTGTCCCTGCGCGGTGCGTTGTGAGATCACGAGCCGGGCGGCGATGGCCTTGTTGGTCAGCCCCTCGGCGATCAGCTCGGCGACCTGTCGTTCACGTTTCGTCAGTTTCACCGATCCGGAGGGTCCGGAATCTTTCTGGAGCCGTTCGCCGAGTGCGTACGAGACGGCCGAGTCGAGATCCATCTTCCGGCCTTGTTGCTGCGCCTGCTCGTAGGCGTTCTCGGTGAGCGCCCCGCGGACGACCCGTTCGCACTCGTCGTGATGAACGAGCAGGTCGGGGACGAAAACCGAGGAACTTCCCACTGCGTGACCAATGGCTTCGGCGGCTCCCATCAAAATGCCGGCGCGCTCGGGATCACTGCCGCCGGCGATCCACGCGAGAGCTTCGAGGCTGTTTGCGCAATTGACCGGATCGTCGACGAGACGGCTGAGCCGCAGCCCCTCCTCGAGCAATTCGGTTGCACGACGCCGTTCGCCCTGTCGCCACTGCGCAACCGCCATGACCCACAGGACGTAGGCCCGGTACACGGATTCGCCGTGGCGATCGGTGATCGAGAGGGCTTCCTCGTAGCAGTCGACCGCCCGGCCAGGATCGTCGTCGAGCAGCTCGTAAGTCAGACCGAGCAACGTGAGCGTCTCGACGTGTATGACCAACTCGCGCTCCGCTTCTCGAAGCACAGTGAGGGCCCGCTCGAAACCGGTACACGCGCGCACGAGATCACCGTTGAAGATCCCGAAGACGCCGTCCGCGTGATCGACGATGGCGCGCGCGACGGGATCGGGCACATGGTCGGCAAGGGCATGCGCCTGCTCGACGAGGGCAGCACCTCGCTGATGGTCCCGTTGCTGTTCGGCCATCAGGCAGTTGGCGTAGAGCGCTTTGACCGTCACGATCGTCGGCGGCAGATTCGGTGACGAGAGGAATCGGTCGAGCCAGCGCCGTGTCTCGCTGAGCAGACCGCGCGTACTCCACAGCAGGGACGCGGCGGTCGCGATCTGCAAACCTTCCTCGACGTCGCCCTCGGTCAGGCAGAATTCCATGGCATCCCGCAAGTTCGGCTGCTCGCGACTGAACCGGGAGAGCCATTCGATCTGCCGAGGGCCTATGAACTCGGCTTCAGCGGTCCGGGCCAGCTGGCGATACCAATCCCGGTGCCGACGACGCAGGTCCGAATAGTCGCCGGTCTGCTGAGCCTTTTCCCGGCCGTAGTCGCGGAGAGTCTCGAGCAGCCGGTATCGCACCGTGACGCCCTGGTCCTCCCGGTTCAGGATCGACTTGTCGACGAGCGATGCCACCGCGTCCAGGAGGTCCTGTGCGTCGCTGTCTGCACCGCATACCTGTTCTGCCGCATCCAGTTCGAAGCTACCCGCGAATACCGACAGTTGTTCCCATGCGCGTTGCTCTCGCACGGTGCAGAGTTCGTAGCTCCAATCGAGGCACAACCTCAACGTCTGCTGGCGCGACGGTGCCCCGCGGCTTCCGCGTGTCAGCAACGCATAGCGGTCGCTCAGGCGTTGCAGGATCTGCTCGGGCGACATCGCCCGCAACCGCGCCGCCGCCAGTTCGATCGGTAGCGGCAACCCGTCCAGTCGGCGGCAGATTCGGGTCACCGCGGTCTTGTTCGTCTCGGTCAGGGCAAAGGCCGGTACCGCGGCGGTGGCGCGTTCGGTGAACAGCGACACGGCGTCGTAGCGGGGAAGACCCTGGAGTGACGGCTCGCGATCCGGGTCGGGGACCGCCAGCGGTGGGACGCGCAAGGTCGCTTCACCGCCGATTGTCAGGGGTTCCCGGCTGGTCGCGAGAACACGCAGGCGGGGGCTCTGTTGCAACAGTGTCGTCGCGAGGTCCGCCACGGCATCGACCACTTGTTCGCAATTGTCCAGTATCAGCAGAAGTTCTCGCGAAGAGAGGAAGTCCAGCAGGACTTCACGAAGAGACCGAGCCGTCTGGTCACGCAATCCGAGGGTGGTGGCGACGACGTCGATCACCAGAGACGGGTCGCGGACCTCCCCGAGTTCGACGAGCCATGCCCCGTCGGCGAATTCGCGCTGCATTGCCGTAGCGACGCGTATCGCCAGACGGGTCTTCCCGACTCCGCCTATTCCGGTCAGCGTCAGCAGCCGCGATGCTGCCAGTAGATTTTTCGCCTCGGTGAGTTCGTGCCTGCGCCCGACGAAGCTGGTCAATTCCAGCGGGAGATTTCCCGTCCGATGAGCGGAGGGACCGAGCGGTGTTCGCCGTGGAGTGTCCGCCGGGTCCGGGGCGGCGGTGGTCGGCGATGCGTGCAGAGCCATGACGTCGACGGGCACACCACGGCCAAGCTGGACGTCGCGCAGCTTCTCACCGAATGCGGCGGCAGAGGGTGGCCGGTCCTCGGGTCGGCGGGCCATTGCCTGCTCGATCACGGCGGTGACGTCGTCCGCGATCCCCTGCTCCCGAAGGTCCGGTGTCGGTTCGGTGGTGATGCGGACGAACTGGGCCACCAACTGTTCGCCGCTGCGCCGCTCGAACGCTGCGTGCCCGGTGATCGCACAGAACAGGGTCGCACCCAGCCCGTAGATATCCGACGCCGGGCTCGCGGACGCGCCGCCGAGGACCTCGGGCGCGGTGAACGCGGGCGAACCCGTGACGATGCCCGTCGCGGTTTCGAAGCCCCCGGACATGTGGGCGATCCCGAAGTCCGTGAGAGCCGGCTCGCCGTACTCGGTGAGGAGGACGTTTGCGGGTTTCACGTCACGGTGGACGATGCCCTGCCGGTGTGCGGTCTCGAGTGCACCAGCGAGCTTGACCCCGAGGTGCAGCACCTCGTCCACCGACAGCGGACCGTGCCGTCGGATACGAGTGTCCAGGGAGCCCTGCGGGTGGTAGGGCATCACGAGAAACGGATCACCGCTTCCCGTGATGCCGACTTCGAGCACGGTCACAATGTTCGGGTGGCCGGTCAGACGACCCATCGCCCGCTGTTCCCGGAAGAATCGTTCCCGATTCTCCTTCGCGAGATCCGTGGTCAGAACCTTGACGGCGACGGTCCGGTCGAGCGTGGCCTGCGTGCACCGGTAGACGACGCCGAAGCCACCGCGCCCGATCTCCCGGGCGTCGTCGAATCCGTCCGCACTCAACTGCGCGGTGGCCGTCGGGTCCACATCGCGTTGGGTCTCGAACGGATCGTCATCGGCCACTGCTAGGTCGATTCATCCGAGCCATGTCGCCGGTTCAGCACCACTTACCTCTCGAGGACGCCTCCCCAGGATATCGCCGACGACGGGCAACAGCGGTGACGTTTGCGCGGCGGAGACATCGTGAGCGCTCGCTGCGCGCCGACGACACGCCGGTGATCACCCGTTTTGGGCGATGCGAGCGGGACCGCGGGTGCCGAGGCTGGAAGCGGGTCCACCGTCAACCAACCCATCGGAGGAAATCATGGCCCTCGATACATTCGCCCTACTCGCGGCGGTCTATGACTCGCAAGACGCCGCGATCGCCGACTACGACGCCGTGCACGATCTCTACGTCGAGGCGGACCTGATCGATACCTACGATGCGGCCGTCATCACCCGGACCGAAACCGGCAAGGTCAAGATCGTCAAGAAACATGAGCAGCCGACCCGGCAGGGAGCGTGGGGTGGGCTCGGCATCGGCCTGGTTGGAGGTGCACTGGTTGCCCTGTTCCCGGCCGTCGGGCTCGGTGCCGGGTTGTTGCTGGGCGGTGCCGGCGGCGCCGGTCTCGGGGCACTCGGCGGGCACGTCGCCGCCGGGATGAGCCGCTCCGACCTCAAGGACGTGGGTGAGCTACTCGACGACGGGGACAGCGGACTGATCGTCGTTGCGGCGACGGACCTCGAGGCGCGGGTCGAGAAGGCGCTCGAACGCGCATCCAAGGTGACAAAGAAGCAGCTCGAGGCGGACACGGAGCGGGTCGGCAAGGAGATCGACGAGGCGTCCAAATCCTGAGATCCGGCGCCTGAACCGCGTATTCCGCGTGGCATCCGGCGCAGCCGACCCACCGTAGTGGCACCCCCGCTCGTAGTGTGCACCACAGACGCAAGGAGGCCCCATGACCAGCACGATGAAGGCCGCGGTCGTCAAAGAATTCGGACGGCCGCTGACCATAGAAGAGGTGCCGATTCCGACGCCGGGCCGCCATCAAGCGCTGGTGAAGGTCGAGACGACCGGTGTTTGCCACACCGACCTCCACGCCGCGGACGGAGACTGGCCGGTCAAGCCCGCCCCACCGTTCGTCCCCGGCCACGAGGGCTATGGGACGGTCGTTGAACTGGGCGAGGGTGTGGCCGACCTCGAGATCGGCGAGCGGGTCGGGAATGCCTGGCTGTGGTCGGCCTGTCTGGACTGCCGGTACTGCCGCACGGGTTGGGAAACCTTGTGTGAGAAGCAGATCAATGGCGGATACTCGATCAACGGATCCTTCGCCGAATACATGCTGGTGGACTCGCGCTTCGCGGCGCGCATTCCGGACGGTTCCGACCCGGTGGAGGTGGCGCCGATACTCTGCGCCGGTGTGACGGTGTACAAGGCACTGAAGGTCACCGACCTCGAGCCGGGTCAGTGGGTGACGATCTCGGGAATCGGAGGCCTCGGTCACGTCGCGGTCCAGTACGCGGTGGCGATGGGGTTCAGGGTGGCCGCCGTCGACGTGTCGGATTCGAAGCTCGAACTCGCCCGGAACCTCGGCGCGGAAGTCCTCGTGAATGCGACCAAGGAGGATCCGGCCGCTCGAATTCAAGCGGCGACCGGCGGAACCGACGGCGTGCTGGTCACGGCCGTGCATCCTGCCGCGTTCGGGCAGGCCATCGCAATGGCCCGGCGGGGTGGGACGATCACTTTCATTGGTCTGCCACCCGGGGATTTTCCCGCTCCGATCTTCGACACCGTCCTCAAGGGGCTGACCATTCGGGGGTCGATCGTCGGCACTCGGCAGGACATGCGCGAGGCACTCGACTTCTATACGCGCGGGAAGATTCATCCGACCGTGCACACCCGCAGACTCGACGAGATCAACGACGTCTTCGACGAGTTGCGCCAGGGCACGGTCGACGGCCGTATCGTGCTGCAATTCGCATGAATGCGGTCAAGTCCTCTATTCCCGCATCAGCATCAGGGCGGCTTCCCGCTCGAGGTCGAGGTACGGTTCACCGCTGACGTCGATCGCGACCCGGTTGATCGTGCCGCCGGTGAAACGATGGGGTGATTCGCCGGGGTAGTCGTCGGTGATCGGCTCGCCCGGGTGCCTGCCGACGTACAGCCCCGCACCGGCGATCGCGAACGCCCCCATCTGAGTTCTGATCCGGCCCTCGCCGACCTTCCGATCCCCATGGAAGAGGGACAGTGTTCCCAAGGTGGCGGCAGGTTCCTGCTCGTCCTTGTCGAAGGACGCGGACAGAATCAGGTCGGTGCCGGTGGGGACGTCCTCGGAGCCGACGATCATCTGTTCGTCGCTGCCCACGAAGTTGTTGACGTAGTGCAGTCGGTTGTCCTTCACGTACAGTGCGTGCCCGCCGAAGCGGGATCCGATCGCGAAGAGCACGCCCTCGGCGCCCGGCTCGGGGATGTCGACGAGCGCCCCGATCACGAAGGACCGCCCGCGGGTGTTGACCGCCTGCCATTCGGACACCGCGGCCACGTCCGGGTAGTACACGTACCGGTCGCGGGCAGCGGCCAGTTGGGGGCGGGGCGTGCCCATGATTTCGACACCCGATCGATCGTCGAGTGGAAACGCCAGGTTCGCGCCGGCCTCGGCGAACCAGATGTTCACCAATTCCCGCAGCTTGTCCGGGTGCTCCGACGCCAGGTTGTTCACCTCTGCCCGGTCGACATCGGTGTGGTAGAGCTCCCACTCGTCTTCGTTGAAGTGGCCCCACCCGGCGATGGTCGGGTGCGTCGTGACGGCCTTCCAACCCTCGTGCCAGATCGATCGCGAGCCGAGCATCGAGTAGAACTGGGTCCGGCGCGCCGAGGGCGCGGACTTGTCCTCGAACGTGCCCCGCATGCTGACGCCGTCGAACTGGGCCTGGGTATGGCCCTTGATGGTCTCGGGTGGTTCGACGCCGATCAGGTCCAGGAGCGTCGGCACGATGTCGATCGCGTGATGGTACTGGTCACGGATCTCGTCCCGCGCCTTCGTTCCGGCCGGCCACGAGATGATGCACGGGTCCGCGGTGCCGCCGTTGAACTCGTAGCGCTTCCACATCTTGAACGGGGTGTTGAACGCCATCGCCCAACCGTTCGGGTAGTGGTTGTACGTCTTGGGTCCGCCGAGATCGTCGAGCTTCGAGAGGTTCTCCGCGAGGTCGTCCGGGATGCCGTTGGCGAACTTCATCTCGTTGACGGAGCCGTTCGGGCCGCCCTCACCACTCGCGCCGTTGTCGGAGACGACCACGATCACGGTGTTCTCCAACTCGTCGTTCTGCTCGAGATAGTCGAGCACCCGCCCGATGTGATGATCGGCGTGGGCCAGGAAACCCGCGTAGACCTCGGCCATCCGCGCGAACAGCCGCTTCTCGTCGTCGTTGAGCGTGTCCCACGGGCGGGTGTAGTCGAGTTCCGGGAACGGCTGCCCCTCGGGTCCCGACCGGGTGTCGGGGGTGCCGATCGGATTGATCGGCGGCAGCTCGGTGTCCGCCGCGACGATGCCCATCTCCTTCTGCCGGGCAAGGGTCTGCTCACGGACCGCGTCGTAACCCATGTCGAACTTGCCCTCGAACTTCGCGATCCACTCCTCCGGGGCGTGATGCGGAGCGTGACACGCACCGGGCGCGTAGTAGAGGAAGAACGGCTTCTCCGGCGCGATCACCTTGGCGTCCTTGATGAACTCGAGCGCCTTGTCGGTGATGTCGTCGGTGAGGTGGTAACCGTCCTCCGGCGAACTGGGCTGGTCGACCGGGTGGTTGTCGTAGACCAGATCCGGATACCACTGGTTGGTCTCCGCACCGAGGAACCCGTACCAGCGCTCGAAACCACGCCCGCTCGGCCAGTTTCGGCGGGTCGCCGCCAGGTTCATCTCGTCCGTCGGGCACAGGTGCCATTTGCCCACCATGTATGTGTTCCAACCCCGCTCGCCGAGGATCTCCGAGAGCATGCCGTTCTCCGGCGGGATCGTGCCACTCGCATTGGGGAATCCGATCGACGCCTCCGTGATGCAGGCCATGCTGTTACGCGTGTGGTTTCGCCCGGTCAGCAAACAGGACCGCGTGGGCGAGCACAGCGCCGTGGTGTGCCACTGCGTGTACCGAACCCCCTTCGCAGCGATCCGATCGATGTTCGGCGTCTCGATCGGCCCGCCGTAACATCCCATTGCCGAGAATCCGACGTCGTCGAGCACGATGTAGAGCACGTTCGGCGCTCCGTCAGGGGCCCGAGGGGGCTCGAACGGCGTCCAATCCGGGACCGAATCCCGGATATCGACGTTGACAACACCGCGAAATGGCTTGACCATGATGCGCCTCTCCTCGCCTATACTCCTGCTGACAGCCTCGACACTCGTGCGCTCACACACCTCACCCGACACGGGTGAACCCGAACCCGCCTACTGTTTTCGGATGACGTCCGGGAACTGGTAGGAGTCGTCGAGGATGGTCCGGTCGGGGACGTACGCACGGATGATCAGACAGAACTCACCGTCGGGCGCGGGGAGCCAATTCGCCCGTGCAGCAGGGTCACTGGGCTCCTCGTGCGACAGGTGCACAGTGAGTGTCCCGTCGCGGAACACGAGGTCGCCGGCGTCGAGGTCGACGGTGCCGAGATTGACACGCCCACCGGGGGCACCGGCGAGCATGAAAGCGTCCTTGTCGTACATGGTCAACGACCAGAACCCGCCACGGCTTCGGTCGACCGGTGGCAGGGCGTTCTCGGCGAACGTCATCGTGTACTGCTCGCGGCCGTGGAGGAGACCACCGGCGCTGTCGGTGCCCCGGATCAGGTAGACCGCCTCGTGGAAGTCGTTGACGTAGATGTAGATCACCGAGGCGAGGGCCCGGCCGAACCAGTCGGTACCCCACACACCGCCGTTGCGTTGGCGCTGCCACCCGTTGCCGACGTCCACGCCGACCTGGACGTAGGTCGCAGACGCATGGAGGGCGACGTCGGCGCTGAGCGCGGCACGGTCGAGGAGCGCGCGGTACGACTCGTCGGATCGGTGCAACGCGACGAGTGTGCGCGCTTGATCGGCCATCGGGGTGTCGGAGTCACTCATCCGGGGATTGAAGTCGAGCATCGCGCCGAGATCGGCCCAGAACGATTCCGGCTTGACCCATTGCGGCCTGCTGGCGTCCGGATTCGCCGCGAGCATCTCGGCGGTGAGGCCCGGGGGAAAGATGGCAGTGGCGGCGTCGGCCTCGTATCCGAACGATCGTTGCCCGGGCTGATCCTCGTCGAGGGGATACATCCCGATCTGGTCGAGGACGACGCGGGCCTGCTGCTTGGATTCCTCCGAGTGCGCGGCGAAGCTGCGCGGAATCACCGCGGCCACGTTGGTAGGCATCCGCAGGACGCTCACGAATTCCGCGGCCTCGTGCCCCTCCCAGGCGGGTCCGACGAGCAGGAACTTACCGCCGGGTGTGCCTGCGGCCGAGCCCAGTTGGTGGATGACGTTGGTGAGTACGTCGACGATCTGGACGGTCCAGTAGTGTCTGGCGGGAACGTCGGTCGGCGTCTGGACGACTACGGCGTCCCGGGTCAGATCGGCGAACCCGACACCGTAGATCGTGTCGTTGTTCGGCGAGACCACCCACCGCTGCGCCGGACTCATGTAGTCGGCCAGCGCACCGGTGCGGTTCTTCGGTGCGCCGGGCAGGATGCCGAGTTGCAGTCCGGCCCTGCCCTCCATGAGGTCCCACATGGACGTGCGGCCGAACGTGTCCACCGCCGGGTATCCCCAGTAGTAGACGACGCGGGCGAGGGCCTCCACATAGCTTTCACCCGCCAGTGCGGCAGGAACCCCCGCAGACCGGGCCAGCCCGGCGTGTGCGGGCGTGAACCCTCTGGCGACGTCGTCGAACGAAGTACCCATCCGAACACGGTGCCCCCGCGGCGCCCACCCGGCCATCACCCGTGCCGGGTGAAAACGCCGGCATGCCTCACAACAGGATTCACACCGGGGGCGGGTTCGGCGTCATTTCATGAAGACGGTGCCCCCGCCACCGTCCTTGGTGGTGTCCCGCGGCTGCCCTTGCCACTGCGTGCACCAGTCACCGAGGGGATTGCTCGGCGCGTCGAAATCCCAGTGCGGGGCGTCCTGGAACGGACCACAGGTCGGTTCCTTGGGCGGCGTGGAGGACGGCGCCGACGGCTGATTGACGACCGTCTGCGCGGGCGTCGCCGCCGACGCGAGAGACATTCCCGGACCAGCCAGCGCGAAGCCCGCCGCGACGGATCCGACCACGATGACATTCTTGACGATATTCATGACGACCTCTCGAGGTTGCTGCCACTGTCCCACTCCACCTCGGCGTGGCGCGCCATCCACATGTGGGACTTCCGCCTGCCGCAAGGCGTGACCGAGGGGTGCTCCCAGCACTGGGCGAAGCGGGGCACATATCGAACATACTCCGACGCAAGACCATTCATTTCAGATCCTCAGCGAATACTCAGGAAGGGCAGGATCATCGCCCGGCGACCGTGCGTAGCCTGGTCACATGGGGTCGCATCACCCCGGCAGTCCCCCGCACACTGCCAAGCCCTGGCATTTCGCAGAATAGATCGACGAAACAGCAAGGTATGAAACAGAAGTAGACCGCAATGAATGCCCATCGGCGCAGTTCCTCTGCGGCGCCCACCACGGGGTCGGCGCGGACGGTCGTGACTGTGGCGCGGTTGCTCGGTAAATCGATCATCGCCCGTACCGGCCGGTCTGTCGGTCGCGTCGACGACATCGTCGTCCGAGTCGACGGCGGCAAGGAGTCCCCACCGGTAACCGGAATCGTGGCCGCGGTCGGCGGGCGCCGGGTGTACGTGCCGACCTGGCGGATCCGCAGCCTCGCCCGCGGTCGGGTGTCCTTGTCGACCAATGCGATCAGCTCGCGTGGGTTCGCACTCCGCAGCGGGGAGATCCTCGTACGCGCCGGCATTCTGGGCCATCGGTTCGTCGACCGGTGCACCGCTGAACTCGTCCTCGCCGTCGACGCGGAACTCGACAACACCGGTGGCGAGTGGATGCTCAGTCGAGTCGTCACCTGCCCCCGCCGCCGGATCGGCACGCACTGGAGAGTCCACGACCGGGGACGAATCACTCGCGACTGGACCCGAGTCGAACCCTCCGCCTAATTGCCGTCAGCGGATATACGTTGTGCCACTACGTTTTTCCCACACCCTGAATGCTGCCAGGAGATTCACAGGTTCATGCCAGCCGACCGCCAGGATGCGGGCCTGCACTGGGATTGTGCACTCCTCGACCAGGGGTGCACCAACCCACCTCCCCGGTGGGTTTGCCAGTGAAAGGATCGATGATGATCACACACTCCACGACGACGGGAACACGGCGACGTCTGTCGAGAATCGCCGTCACAGCGGCACTCGCGGCCATTCCGCTGGCCGCGGTCACCGCGCCGGCATTCGCTGCCACCACCACACCAGCGCAAGTTCAGGTGGACCGAGGCCGGCACGACGGGAACCACCACGACAAACAGCACGAGAACTGGCAGGACACCGACCCCTGGCCCCCGCAGACCGACAATCAGACCCCCGCTCCGACCACCAACCCCTTCGCCGGGCTGCTCGCGACCAACCCCTTCGCCGGGCTGCTCGGGTCCAGCTGACACCGGGTAAGTGGAACACGAAAGTGAGCTGAGGTCCGATGAGATCATCACCGTTCGGTGCGCTCGACACCCTGGCCGACACGGCAGCCACCGGAGATCGGGACGCCGCCAGGCACCTGCTCGACATCGTCTGGCCTATCCTGGTCCGACGTTGCCGGGCCGAACTCGACAGCACAACAGCTGATTCCGTCGCGACAGCGGTGTCATCGACGGCGCTGCGCGCATTTCCGCACCGCAGGCCACCCCAGCAGCCGTTGCTGCGCGTCCTCGAGGCGACTACGAACTCGATGATCGACCGCACCGGCGCGGCCGACCCGACCTCCCGGAAACCCGGACCGCTCGCGGCCTTACCGGGCACCCAACGAGAGGTCCTGATCCTGCGACTCGTGGTGGGACTGAGCGTCGACGACACCGCGACCTCCCTCGGGCGCACATCCGCCGAGGTGCTGCTCGACCAGCATCGGGCCCTGCAGAAATTGCGCGAGATCGGCATCCCCCGCGAACGACTGCCACCATCGCGACGATGATGAGGAGGGTCGCGATGCGGAACGAGGTCGAGCGGCGTGCCTGCGCCGATACCACCACCCGGCGCATACTTACCCCGGTGGACGCCGCCATCTCGTCGCACCTTCGATCGTTTCCGCGGGCAGCCTGGACGTACATCCGGCGGGCACCCGGCACCTACGTCTGGCTGGCGATACTGCTGGTCACGACTGTGGTGGCGAGGCACCTGTCGCCGGATGTGCTCCACGACGTATTGGGTAACCGCTCGACCAACCTGCACCACCTCGCCGAGGACCCCGTTCGAGTCCTGATCGCGAGCGCCTTCTGGCTCGCCGGCGGCGGATGGATCACGTACTTCATCGTCTACAACATCTTCCACGTGCCGGCGGAGCGGTGGCTGGGAACACTTCGATGGTTGTGCGTGGTGGCGATCGCGCACATCGGTGCCACCTACATCAGCGAAGGTGCACTGTATGCCGCGATCCGTCATGGCCGCGTCCCTGCCTCGGCGGTCGACACCCTCGACGTCGGCGTCAGCTACGGACTGGCCGGGGTGGTCGCGATCCTCACCTACCGAATCGCGGCGCCCTGGCGCTATCTCTACCTCGCCGGCGTGCTCGCCTTCTTCGCGGTACCCCTCTTCGTGCATCTGACCTTCACCGCGATCGGCCACTTCGCCGCCGTTCTCATCGGCCTGTGCTGCTACCCGCTGACCCGTGCCCGCACCGGCACTTGGTCGCCCGCCGACACGGCCCGACGATTTCGCCGAGAGCACGGCAACGCGTAGGCAGGCGTCACCACAGACACCGCTGCCCGGCACCGATCGCGGATCGGTGTCGGGCAGCGGGCCGAAACGTCTGCCACGAAGCGTGAACTGCTAGTTGAGCTTCTGCGGCACTCCGTAGGTCGTGACGGTATCGCCCCCGGCCGTCACAGCTGTCGCGTACGGCCGGATGGTGACTGCCCCGAGCGCGCCCGAGATGGAACCGTGTATGCCCTGCAATCGCACCGATGCCGCCGGACCGTCGAACGACTGGTTCTCCAGGAGCGGAACTGTGGTGATGCCACCCGGTGCCAGATCGATGTCCAGTTCCTGGGACGGAATGATGTCGCCGGCGAGGTCGGCGTGGTTCGACGCATTCAGGCTCAGCGAGGGTGTCGGGACGAGGCCGAGGTCGATTCCGTTACTTGCGCCGATCACGAATCCGAGACCCGGCGAGTTGAGCACCACAGTGGCGCCGGACAGAGCGATCGGATAGCCGATCTGGTAACCGATGGTGAGTGTGGTGCCCTTGAACTCCGCGGCATTCGGCCCGGTGATATTCACCCCGGCGTAGCCGTTGTGAAAGAACTCGACCGACGTGGGCACACCGTCCAGCGGCGGAACGACCTGAAACTGAGTGTCACCCTGCAGGACCTCGACGCGATTGCCCCTCGCATCGACAACGGAACTCGAATTGTCCACGCCCGCAGACGCGGTACCATTGCCCAGCACCATCGCAAGCGCCGCAACACCTGCGACCGCGAGGGCGCGGGTAAGACCGGTGTACTTCGAGCGAGATTTGCTGATGTTCGTCATACCGACCCCATTCGTTCGGAATTTTCTACGAAATGCGTAGGAGCTGAGGGTAACCGGTGATTTGGCCTGCTGCTCGGGATACAAGGAAAACCGCGAATCCTGGTCACATCGGCAGGGATCATCCCGCCTGCGCGCACACCGACGGCTCCCGCCGGCCTCTGGGGTCGCGGCCGGCGGGAGCCGACGAACCGGAGCTCATCTCTCGCCTGGGAATGAGGGCCCGGTGCACTGACGTATCGGTTGCATCGATCATCATCAGCATCCGAATGCTATTCCACCGCAACGTTGTCCGGAAAGTACTGAGCGCCGATTCTCAGCGGGGTCTCAGACACGCCCGGACTCCGACGGGCGAGCCCGGCGCCTCTCAGCGTTCCCACAGGATGCCGGGTGCATACTCGCCAGTTGACAGAAGGACCCAACCGACAGAAGGGGCACAACAGACGCATATCGGAACCGTCCCACCACCACCGCGAGCAGTAAATGCCTTCTCTCCACACAGTTTCGGCACACACCGCTCGCGGTACAGCGCTGCCTCCCCACGGGACTCGCTCACCCGAATTCTGCTTCGCGGCAACGGAGTTGAGAAACAGGACGGTCACCGTGAACGCGGCACACGAAGTCACCTCGACGAACGGCTCGGCGTCCGGAATTTCTCCGGCATCAGGCCTCTCGGACATCTCGGGTCCTGGCCGGGATACGGTGGTCACGTGTTCGATCACAGGTCTGTGCAATGAGGGTGCTGGTCGTCGAGGATGAACCCAGGCTGGCCCAGATGGTCCGTCGCGGCCTCGAGCTGGAAGGATTCGTGGTCGTCACCGCCGCCACCGGACCCGACGGGCTCTGGCGCGCCACCGAGGAATCGTTCGATGTGATCGTGCTCGACATCATGCTGCCGGGGATCAGCGGGTATCAGGTCGTCCGCGAAATCCGGGCCAGGCAGAACTGGACGCCGATCCTGATGCTGACCGCCAAGGACGGCGAGTACGACGAGGCCGACGCCTTCGACCTCGGCGCCGACGACTATCTCACGAAGCCATTCTCCTACGTCGTGCTGGTCGCGCGGCTGCGGGCGCTGGTCCGGCGCGGCGCACCCATGCGGCCGGTAGTACTCACCGCCGGGGACCTGAGCCTCGATCCCGGCCGCCGCCGGGTCACCCGCGGGACCGAGGAGTTGCAGTTGACCCGCCGCGAGTACGGACTGCTCGAGTACCTGATGCGGAACCCGGACACCGCGCTCACCAAGAACGAGATTCTGCGGAACGTGTGGGACGCGAATTACGCGGGGGACGAAAACGTCGTCGAGGTGTATGTGGGGTATCTCCGTCGCAAGATCGACACCCCGTTCGGTACCCGCACGATCGACACGGTGCGCGGGGTCGGTTATCGACTCACGACCGGCTGTCCGGACGCACCTCCTGCACCGGAAGCGTGACCACCACTCGTGTCCCGCCGTGCTCGGCCGCGTCGATGCGCACCGAACCCCGATGCGCCGACACGATTTCTGCGACGATCGCCAGTCCGAGTCCGGAACCCCCGTGAGCGCGGGAGCGGGCGCTGTCGAGTCGCACGAAACGCTCGAACACACGCGCACGATCGGACTCGGGAATGCCGGGTCCGTCGTCGTCGATGGTGACGCACGCCTGGCGGCCGGATCGGGACACCCCGATGGACACGGTGGTGGCGGCGAATCGGACGGCGTTGTCGACGAGGTTGCGCACCGCCCGGGACAGCTGGGCGGCGTCACCGCGGATGCGGACCGGGGTGAGCGTTGCGGTCACCGTGACGGTGGTGTCGGCGCGGGAGCGGCGGACTTCGGTGTCGACGATGTCGTCGAGATCGACGTCGGCGACCCGCAGCGGCAATCCGTGCTCGTCGGCCCGTGCGAGCAGCACCAGGTCGTCGACGAGAAGCTGCATGCGGGTGGTCTCGGGACGCAGGGTCCCGCGGACCAGGTCGCGGTTCAGGACTTCGGGCCGCGCATCGGCTACGTCGAGGGCGGTGGTCAGCGTGGCCAGCGGGCTGCGCAGCTCGTGGGAGGCGTCGGCGATGAACCGCCGCTGGGCCGCGTGCCCAGCCTGGATGCGGGCAAGCATGTCGTTCATCGTGCGGGCGAGCGCGGCGATCTCGTCGCGTGGACGCGGCACCGGGACCCGTTCACCGAGGTCGGTGGTCGAGATCGCGGCGACCTGGGTGCGGATGCGCTCGACCGAGCCCAGCGATCGGCGCACCAGTTTGTAGGTCACTCCCGCCGCGACGAGGGCGATGACCGGTGCTCCGGCGGCGACGAGCCCGCCGACCGTGGCCAGGGTTGCTTCCACCGACTCCTCGCTCGCGGCCACGATCACGGTGTAGTCGCCGCCGACCCCGTTCGCCCCTTGCACGGTGGTCCGCAGATCTGCGCCGCCTGTTTCGTGAGAGACCAGACTGCGGACCGGTGCACCGCCTACCGGTGGCCGCACCACGGTGACCGGGAGCCCGAGATCATCCTGTGAGGAGCGCACCACCGCGCCGGCGTTGTCGACGACCTGCACCAGAGCGATGCGTTGGTCGGTGTCGAAGAGCTGGCTGTCGAGATCAGCGGGCGAATCGGTGCGCAATCCAACGGTGAGGTCGGCGGCGCGGCCGGTCGCGGCGTCGTCCAGGGCCGACAACAGGGTCCGGTCCAGCACGAACAACAGGGCTGCGGCGCCGAGCACCAATGCGACCGCCACCACCGCTCCGGCGCTCAGGGCCGAACGCAGGGCAAGCCCCCACCGCGACGGAATGAGCCACACAGGTGCGCTGTTCATGGGGCCATCCTCCGCCACCGGACACCCGCGGGCGAGAAGCCGGAACGGCGCCCCAGGACGTCACGCCGCTCGTCCCGTCGTCGCCGCATCGACAGGTGAGACCGCGTGTGGGGGATCAACCTGTGTGGCACTGTGCACGCGATCAGAGGCTCGCCGCATCCAGATGCCATAGAGCGCGGAACCGATCAGGGCGGCGAAGCCGCCGAGGAGAATTCCGCCGATCACGTCGGTGAGCCAGTGCTCGCCGAGGTAGAGGCGGGTGACCGCGACCACCACGGTCACCGTGAACGCCGCGGCGAGCAGCAGCCCGCGCCGGGCAGCCGGCGACCCGCATCCGAGGATGACCGCGACCATGGTGGACAGCACCATCGCCCCCGTCGCGTGCCCGGACGGGAACGAGTGGTCGGTCTCGAGGAGTACCTGGGACACGATCGGCGGGCGCGACCGCCCGACAATGGATTTGGTGACGGTCGACGCGAGCGCGGCAGCCCCGACGGTCCCGATGAGAATCAATCCCGGGACGAGTGATCGTGCCCGCCGGGACAACAGCGCCCCCAGCACCACCGCGATGAGGACGGTGCCGACGGGGCCGCCGGCGTCGGTGACCGCGATTGCCGGACCGGTCACCCACTCCGTCCGGTGATCGGCGAACCAGCCCAGCACAACGGGATCCGCGGTGGTGACCCACGCCCCGACCCTGACCTGGTAGGCCAGCGCGCTCAACGCCACGGTCAGCCCGAGGATCTGCAGGCCGATCAGCGGTGGTGTCGCCGAACGCCGGTTCGTCCCCGCCACCGCCCGCCAGGTGGTTGCGGCCAGGAAAACAGCCGCTCCGGCCACCATCAGCGAGAATGCAAGAGCGGCGCCGGTGCTCTGGTGCACGTCGGCGGCGGCGTCGTGGGCTCGTCCGATCAGATTGTCGTGGTGTCCATACGCCGATGCCTTCGAAAGCAAGAGAAGTGGTGGTGCCTGTTTCACGTTCGCAGTATCGGCGCCGGCTGCTGTGGAAGCGCTGAGAGCGCGACCGGCGTCGCCCGGCACTGTCAGAGGGACGCCGTCTCTCAGCGTCCTCACAGCGCGCCGCGTACATACTCGGGCCGGTTGACCGAAATCCCCTGATGATTGGAGCTCCGACGCAATCACCAACTGCCACCGCAGAGCCGATCGTGGTCACCTTGCGCGGCACGACGATGCGCCTCCTGCGAATCAACTACCGGCTGTCGCGTATCCCGCTGCGATTCGTCGAAGCGGTGCTGACCCGATTCGACGAACAGGCGCCGATCCGGCTCGCCTACGAAGAGGTACTGATCGAATGTGATCGCGCCGCCGCCCAACTGCTCGGTGATCACAATGCGGACAGGCGCGCCACCGAACTGCACCGGCATACGGCCGCTGTGCGAGAGGCGATTACGCGCGCAAACAGCAGGCGCGACCATCACGGCCTGATACTCCTCGACGAGCAGCGCGATCGGTTTCACCGTCGGCGCCGCCAAAGGCAATTCGAGGGCATCTCCTGACGGAGCCCGTTCCGATCGTCACCCAGGTCGCCGATGCGTTGCGCTGGAGGGCATTCCGGCGCCGAAGAAGCCTCGGCGATTCCGCGGATTCGCACCTGCGGTTCGATCATGCCGACTGGGTGGGGTGCGATGATACCCCCCTCGCCGAGCGCCTTCCACTGCCGGTAGTCGCGAGCGACCAGCGCCCCCACGCCGGCCGCCGTCACGGCCAACCCCGCCGCGACAAGATCCTCGGGACCATCAAGTGTTCTCCTCCGGGTAGCGATTCCACTGCACGGCAAGCACGAATTGCGAGAGCGATGCGTAAGACTCGAGATCGATGTCGGATAGCTGCGCCAGGTGGTGCCAGCGCTTTGCTCAGGCGAGGGCGCGCTGGTCGTCCCTGCCGTCGAGCTGCTCGGCGTACCGGACGAGCGCGGCGGTGGTGCGTTCGATGTGCTCGCGCAGCGCCTGGGTCGCGCCTGTTTCGTCGCGGGCGACGGTGAGTTCGGCGATGGTCTTGTGCTCGGCGGCGATGTCGCGGGTGGCGTCGCGGGCGAACTCCTGGGACCAGTGCTGGTAAAGCTCAGCGCAGTCGCGCAGGCCGGTGGCGATGGCGGCGAGCCGTGAGCTGCCGCAGCCGACGAGCAGAGTGCGGTGGAAGTCGCGGTGGACGGTGGTGAAGGCCGGGTCGACGTGCCCTTCGCTGGTCATCATGGGCGTGTGGGCCAGCGCATGGTGCGTGGCAATGACCGAAGCCTCCCATGCCAAGTCGCCGTGCTTGATCGACTCCGCGAGGGCCAGGGTCTCGATCAGGACCCGGGTGCGCGTCAGGTCCTGCAGGTCGTCGATCGTGAGTGTCGTGACGGCGAAGCCGCGCTGGGGTGTTGCTTCGACGAGGCCCTCGCCGGCCAGTCGGATCACGGCCTCCCGGACTACGGAGAGGCTCACGCCGTACTGCTCGGTGAAGTCGTTCATCTTGAGCTTGCTCCCAGGCGCCAGCTCGCCGCTGAGGAGGTCGCCGCGGATGCGGTCGTAGACCTCCTGGACGCGGGTGGGCTTGGCGGGAGTGTTGGTCATGCGGTCAGTCTACGGAATCCACCGAAATATCGGTATGGGAAGAAATAATCGATTTTTTGTTGACACATCGATGAGATCTGGAGCACACTGTGATCCAGGCAATACACCTGCCAGGGCCTCAGCGCCGGGCCGTCGGCAACCCTCTCGTCCACTCGTTCGGCGGTCCCGATAAAGGAGACATTCCATGACTGACATCCAGGTTCCCGTTCTCATCGTGGGCGGCGGTGGCGCCGGGCTCACGGCGTCGATGTCGCTGTCCAACCTCGGCGTCGACTCGCTGTTGGTGAGCGGTCTGCCGGGCACGTCGACGCTGCCGAAGGCGCACGTGCTCAACCAGCGCGCGATGGAGATCTTCACAGAGGTGGGGGTGGCTCCCGAGATCTACAAGCGCAGCACCCCTGCGGCGAACATGYGGGCGAACGGCTGGTACGCCGGCCTGGCCGGCGCCCACGACGGCTACGGACGCAAGCTCGGCGAGCTCGAGGCGTGGGGCGGCGGCTACACCGACCCCGACTACGTGGCCGCGAGCCCCTGCCGGACCTGCAACCTGCCGCAGATCCGGCTCGAGCCGGTCCTGAAGGGGCACGCCGAGAAGCTGAACCCAGGTGGGATTCGGTTCAACCACGAGCTCATCGATCTGGTCCAGGACGCCGACGGTGTGACCGCCACCGTGCGGGACAAGGACGCCGACGCGACCTACCAGGTGCGCTCGCAGTACCTGATCGCTGCCGACGGCGGCCGGACGGTCGGCAAGCTCGTCGGGGTGGAGATGAACGGACCGCGGGACATCATGAAGATGGTCTCGATCCACATGACCGCGGACCTCTCCCCGTGGGCCGCCGACGACGACGTGCTGATCCGCTGGCTGGTCAACCCCGACTTCGGGGGCTCGTGGAGCGGGGTGCTGGTCCCGATGGGACCCGACCACTGGGGCCCGGAATCGGAGGAGTGGGTCTTCCACATGCAGTACGCCACCGACGACCCGGACGCGATGCAGGAGGAGAAGGTCCTCGCTCGGATGCGCGCCTCACTCGGCCTTCCGCCCGACCTGGTGCCGACGGTGCACCGAATCAGCCAGTGGGTGATGGAGGGCGTCATCGCGGACAAGTTCCGCCAGGGCCGGGTGTTCTTCGCGGGTGACGCCGCGCACCGTCACCCCCCGACCGGTGGCCTGGGCCTGACCTCGGCGATCCACGACGTCTACAACCTGAGCTGGAAGCTGGCCGCGGTCCTGGCCGGCCGCGCCGGCGACGGCCTGCTGGACACCTACGAGGCCGAGCGCAAGCCCGTCGACCAGAACAACATCGACAACGCAATCGCCAACGCGATGAACCACTTCACGATCGACAAGGCCCTGGGCCTCTCGCCCGAGAAGACCCCGGAGGAGAACTGGGCCGAGCTCGCCCCGCTGTGGCACGAGCTTCCGGAGTCGGCGGCCAAGCGGCACGCCCTCAACCGGGCGATCGGCTCACAGACCATGGAGTTCCGCCACCACAACGTCGAATTCGGCTACCGCTACGACTCCACCGCCATCGTGTCCGACGGGAGCCCGGAGTACGTGCCGCTCGACCCGGTCCGCCTCTACGAGCCCAGTACCCAGCCGGGCCACCCGATGCCGCACGCGTTCGTGGAGCGACGAGGCGAGCGGATCCCGCTCGGCACCCTCGTCCACGGCGGCAAGTTCCTGCTCCTCGCCGGCGAGGAGGGCCACGCCTGGGTCGAGGCCGCCAACAAGATCGCCGCCGAGAACGACCTCCCGCTGGTCGCCGGCACCGTCGGCGTCCTCGACTCCGACTTCATCGACGTGCGCTGCGCCTGGTTGAAGAACCGCGGCATCTCCTCCACCGGCGCCGTCCTGGTGCGGCCCGACCGATACGTCGCGTTCCGGTCGAGCGACGGCGTCGCCGACCCGCACGCCGCGCTCGAGGACGCCCTGTCCCAGGTGCTCTCCACCGAGCTCCGCTGACCTAGATCTCACAAGGAGAATCCCCCATGCGTATCGCCAACCTCGCCGGACGGCTCGTCCTGGTCACCGACACCGGTGCCGTCGACGTCGAAGAGGCCAGCCGGGGCCAGTTCGGGCCCGACCCGACCGCCATCTACCGCCGGTGGCCCGACTTCACCGCCTGGGCCGAATCGGCCGAGCTTCCGTCCGGCCGACCCTACGACGACGCCGAACTCGGCGCACCGGTCCCGGAGCCGGGTCAGGTGTTCGCGATCGGTCTGAACTACCGCGCGCACGCCACCGAGAGCGGGTTCGACTTCCCGGTCGAGCCGCCGGTCTTCACCAAGTTCCGCACCTCGATCACCGGTCCAGTCGGTGACCTCGCCCTACCGGGCGAGACCGTCGACTGGGAGGCCGAGCTGGTCGTCGTCATCGGCCGCGAGGCCCGTCACGTCGCCGCGGCAGACGCGTGGGACTACGTCGCCGGCCTGACCGCCGGGCAGGACTACTCCGAGCGCACGCGGCAACTCGTCGCGCCCGCACCGCAGTTCAGCCTCGGCAAGTCGTTCCCCGGCTTCGCGCCGATCGGCCCGGTCGTCGTCACGCTCGACGAGCTGCCGGACCCCGCAGACCTCGAGATCGGCTGCAGCATCGACGGGGAACAGGTCCAGAAGGCCCGCACCAGCGACCTGATCTTCTCGATCCCGGTCCTCGTCGAGCGACTCTCCGCGGTCCTGCCGCTGCAGCCGGGTGACCTGATCTTCACCGGCACACCCAGCGGCGTGGGCGGCGGACGAACCCCGAAGCGGTTCCTCGTCCCCGGCGAGGAGGTCGTCACCTGGATCGAGGGCATCGGTGCACTCCGTCAACGATGCGTGCCCGGCACCCCGCACACCACCGCCTCCGCCTCGTAACACCTGACAGGGAAGGACAGACCCGCCATGGCTCTGCACCGCCTCACCTCGATCACCGTCGGCGTCCCCAACGTCGAGGAAACCGCCGCCTACTACACCGACTTCGGTCTCACACCGCTCGGGGGAAACGCGTTCGCCACCACCGACGGCGGCGAGCAGTTCAAGCTCGCCCACGCACCCCGCAGGCGCCTCGTCGAGATCGGCATCGGCGCGGAGAATCCCGACGACCTCGACCGCATCGCCCGTCAGCTCCGCACCCTGGACCTGCCGGTCGAGCGGACCGCCGACGCGCTGGTCACCGAGGAGCCGATCGCGGGCTTTCGCGCCGTCGTCTCGGTGGCACCCCGCATCGAGCAGCAGCGCACCGAGCCCACCCCGTACAACGGGCCCGGCCGGATCGACCGCGCCAACGTGCGGGCGCCGGGCATCGTGCGCGAGGGCCCGGTGGCCCCGCGCAAGCTCGGGCACGTGGTCATCGGGTCCACCGACCAGGCCGCGACCCAGCGGTTCTTCACCGAGGGCATCGGGTTCAAGGTCAGCGACGTCGTCCCGTCCATCGCCGCGTTCATGCGGTGCTCGACCGACCACCACAACGTGCTGGTTCAGCAGGCACCGGTGAACTTCTTGCACCACACCTCCTGGCAGGTCGAGGACATCGACGAAATCGGCCGCGGCGCAATGGCGATGCTCGAGGAGAACCCCGAGCGGCACGTCTGGGGCCTGGGTCGCCACCACGTCGGATCCAACTTCTTCTGGTACCTCAAAGACCCGGCCGGCAACTTCTCCGAGTACTACTCCGACATCGACTGCATCGTCGACGACGCGCTCTGGACACCCGGCACCTGGGAAGGTGTGAAGGGCCTGTTCAACTGGGGCCCGCCCCCGCCGCCGTCCTTCCTCATGCCCGAGGACGTCGCCGCGATGATGACCGGGGCCCACAATGCCGGTTAATGACCGTGCACACGTCCCCGTGCCGGCGTGGACCCCGACAGCGGACGCCGCCGCCCGAACACAGATCAGCACGTTCGGGCGGTGGCTGGCCACCGAAGGACGTGGTGAGTTCGGCGGCTACGACGAGCTCTGGCGCTGGTCGACCACCGAACTCGAGGAGTTCTGGCAGGCGATCGCCGACTTCTACGACGTGCGCTTCCGCCAGCAGGCAACGCGAGTGCTGGCCGACGACGCGATGCCGGGCGCGGAGTGGTTCCCCGCCGCCACACTCAACTACGCCGACCAGGCGCTGCGCCACACCGGCGACAGGACCGCGATCGTCGCCGTCTCCGAAGGCGGGCACCGGCACGAGGTGACCCGCGACGAGCTCCGCAACCAGGTCGCCTCCCTCGCACACTGGCTCCGAACCCAGGGCATCGGCCCGGGCGACCGTGTCGTCGGCTACCTCCCGAACGTCACCGCCACCGTCGTCGCGTTCCTCGCCACCGCCGCCGTCGGCGCCACCTGGTCGGCCTGCTCCCAGGAGTACTCACCCGACGGCGCCGCCGACCGCCTCGGCCAGCTCGAACCCACCGTGCTGTTCATCGCCGACGGCTACCGCTACGCCGGCAAGGAACACGACCGCTCCACCCACAACGACGAACTCCGGCGCCTGCTGCCCTCGGTGCGAACCACCGTGTGGGTGCCGCACCTCGGCGCGGCCCAGCCACCCGGCACCGAGCACTTCGACACCCTCACCCAGGGCGACCACCTGCTCGAAACGACCCCGGTGCCGTTCGACCAGCCGCTGTGGGTGCTGTACTCGAGCGGCACCACCGGCCGCCCCAAGGGCATCGTGCACGGCCACGGCGGCGTCACCCTCGAGCACCTCAAGTTCCTCGGCCTCCACCTCGACCTCGACGCCTCCTCCCGCTTCGCCTGGTACACCAGCACCAGCTGGATGATGTGGAACATCCAGGTCTCCGGCCTGCTCCTCGGCGCCACGATCGTGCTCTACGACGGCAGCCCCGGCTGGCCACACCCCGGCGCCCTGTGGCAGCTGGCCGCCGACGAGCAGCTGACATTCCTGGGCACCAGCGCCGCCTACCTGACCGCCGCCCACAAGGACGGCACCCACCTCGCCGCGGCCTACGACCTCCAGCTGACCGGCCTCGGCAGCACCGGCTCACCACTGCCCGCCGGCACCGCCCAATGGATCCACGACACCCTGCCCACGACCTGGCTCGCCGCCGCCAGCGGCGGCACCGACATCGCCTCCGGGTTCGCCGGCGGCGTACCCACCCTCCCGTCGTACCCCGGCGAGATGCAGGCCCGGTTACTCGGCGTGGCCCTCGAATCCTGGGACGGACACGGACAACCCGTCACCGACGAGGTCGGCGAGCTCGTCGTCACCCGCCCGATGCCGTCCATGCCGCTGTACTTCTGGAACGACCCCGACGGAGCCCGATACCGCGACGCTTACTTCTCCACCTACCCCGACGTGTGGCGCCACGGCGACTGGGTCACGGTCAACACCCGCGGCGGCGTCATCGTCCACGGCCGCTCCGACGCCACCATGAACCGGTACGGCGTCCGCATGGGCAGCGCCGAAATCTACGAAGTCGTCGACCAACTCGAAGAAGTCGCCGACGCAGTCATCGTCGGCGTCGAGGAATCCGACGGCGGCTATTGGATGCCGCTCTTCGTGGTCCTCGCCGACGGACACGACCTCGACCCCGACCTCATCGCCCGAATTCGCGGCCGGATCCGGTCCGAAGTCTCCCCCCGCCACGTCCCCGACGACGTCATCGCCGTTCCCGCACTGCCCCACACCATGACCGGCAAACGCCTCGAAGTCCCCATCAAGCGAGTCCTCCAGGGCGCCGCACTATCAAGTGTCGCCAACCCGGCCGCACTCGACGACGCCGACGCGCTTGCACAGTTCGTCCCGATCGCAGCCCAACGAAAGACGGCCCTGCACACTGACATTCCTCACACCTCGTCACCGGCGACCTGACCCCACCAGCCATCCGACCGGCCCGGACAGCCAGCCGACTTCGCCTTACGTCGCCGCATCCGAGGACAGCGCGGCGAGCTGGTGCCGAACCGCGGCGGTGACGCGCTGCCGGTCGTCGGTGGCGAGGAGGTCGAGCAGGGCGCCCCGCAGTACCGCCAACGCCGCGGTGCGACGGACCGCACCGGCCTCGCTGTCCCTCTCCGGCTGCGGTTGGCACGAGGCGAGGACGGCCAACCAGTCGTCGACCGTGGACCGGGCGAATCCGGTCCACGCACCGTCGGGTTCGACGAGTGAGCGGGCGTACGCCTCGGTCCACAACCGCAGCAACGGACGATGCTCCTCGGCGGCGAGCCACTCCCATACCCGCTCGACCGCCGCGGGCAGCCCGATCGGCTCCGCGCCCGCGCCCTGCCCGAGGCGGTCCAGCATCGTCAGCTCGTCGCTGCGGGCCTTCGTCAGCAAGGCGCGCACCAAGCCGTCCTTGTTGCCGAACAAGAACATCAGCACACGTGGGCTCGAGCCGATCGCCGCCGCCAACGGACGCAGCGACAGATCGGCCAACCCGTGCTCGAGCGCGTAGCGGTAGGCGGCGTCGAGCAACTCGGTCTGCCGCGCGGACGGGGTTGTCGTTTCCGAAGGCACGGCGGTAGCCTACCTCCACTGAAACAGTCGTGTCAGTGAGCGCAGAGCATCACCCACCAGGGACGCGCTCCGGGAAAGGAAACCCATGTCGTCGCAACCACCCCAGCGACCGGAAGTCGTGGTGCGCCCGGCCGATCGTCCCGGCGATCTGGGCTGGGCCGTGATGGCCCACGGCGAGATCTACCACCAGCAGTTCGGGTGGGACGCCGGCTTCGAGGCGCTGGTCGCACAGATCGTCGCCGACTACGCCACCGACCACGACCCGGCCCGGGAAGGCGCCTGGATCGCCGAGGTCGACGGCCAGCGCGTGGGCTGCATCTTCTGCGTCGCCGGCGACGAACGCGCAGTCGCCAAACTACGGATCCTGCTGGTCGCCCCGGGCGCCCGCGGTCTCGGCGTCGGGTCCCGGCTGGTCGAGCGATGCATCACGTTCGCCCGCGACGCCGGCTACCGGCAGGTCACGCTGTGGACCAACGACGTGCTGGCGTCGGCCCGCAGGATCTACGAGGGTGCCGGGTTCGTCCTCACCGACGAAGAACCGCACCACAGCTTCGGCCACGACCTCGTCGGCCAGAATTGGACCCTCGACCTGAGCGTGACCACGACGGCGACCGGTAACTGACGACCTACGGAGGCGCCGGCAGCATGTCGAGGACGGCCCGCTCGGCGCCGGCGGCCGTCAACGCCGACCGGGTCGCGGCGAGCCACGCATCGGCCCACGCCGGTTCGATGCCGCGCAGCAACTGGTACTGCGCGTGCCAGGACGCGGCCCGGAATCCGGGCTGTTCCGGTGGATGCAGGCGCAGAGCGATGCGCTCGGCCACCGACTCCGCGACCCAGGACACGAACTCGTCCGGATCGGTGGTGTGCCGGTCCGACAGCAACCGATCGCGTTCCCGGACGGTCAGATGCCACCCGCCCTCGGGCGCACTCCAGCAGAACGGACGCGCGTCCTCGTGCGCCTGCCCGAGCGCCGGCAGATCCTCCGGGCGCGCACCCATCCGCCCCGTCACCTCCAGGATCCGCCGGCGCATGTCGTGATCGAGCAGGTCGTCGTTCAACGGATCAACCATGTACGCGTCACTGCAGCGGGTACACGCTGCGCACATACCCGGCGCACCGCAGCCAGCTGACATCGACCTTCGTCCCGCATTCGGCGACCTGCGGCAGCAAGTCAGGCACCACCTCGAACTGCGTACCGAACCCCTGCTGCTCGAACCACGGTGCAATAGGACCGGTGTACAGGGGAAGGGGCTTGGTCACGACGTAGACGTGGTAGTTGCAGAAGTCCGCGGGATCGGACACCAGGTTCACCGGCGGAAGCGCGCGGGAGGTGTAACTCGCGCCGGCCGGGGCCAGGAAGTTGCCGCCTTCGCTGCCGTACCGGTCGATCAGCGTGCCCACATCCAACTGCCCCTGCACCCGCCGGGGGTTCCCGCTGCCGTCGAGGACGTAACCGTTCTTCGGCGGGTACTTGTAGGAACCCGCCGGAACCACCGTCGGATCCCAGTACTTGCTCAGAAACTGATCGGCCGTGAGATCGCCGGTGCGCTGGTATCCGGCAAGCTGCACGGCAACCGGGAACAGATCCGACAGCGTCTGCGGTCCGAGCCTCCGGTCACCGTCGAACAACTCCGTCGAACAACCCTGCCCGCCGAGGAGATCACTCGAACCTGCCGACGAACCCGGCGCCGCACTGGCGACCGCCCCTTCGGCGAACAGAATCGACAACACGAACCCGACCACAAGGAACAGCTGGCGACAGCGATGCATAACGAACCCTTCCCCCTCGAATGACGATTCCGATGCGGTCCCATCTGACCGGGCATCGAGCACAGCAAGATCATTTACGAGAGAATCGTGACAGATCCGTCCACGATCGTGACCGAACTTGCGACCGCGCGTCGCCCCCAACGGAATAGCAGCCACCACCGGGGGTATCCAATCCCGACACACGCCGCGCCACACGCGTGCCCGATCGACGCGGCCGAGCCCAGCCACCCCTGACCTGGCCCTTTGCGAGCACCGTCACACCCCCCGGACGCATCCCGTGCTGCCGGGGGCTCTAACCTGGCGGGTCAGAACACGCAGATCACGAGGTTGAACAATTATGGCCACCGATTACGACGCACCCAGAGTCACCGATTCCGACGAGTCGACGGACACGTCGCTCGAACAGCTGACCGCCAGCAGGAAAGAATCCCAATCACCCGCGGTGGACATCGACGACACCGACCCCGCCGAATCCTTCGACCTGCCCGGCGCCGACCTGTCCGGTGAAGAATTCACCGTCCGCGTCATCCCGAAGCAGTCCGACGAATTCACCTGCACCAGTTGCTTCCTGGTCCATCACCGCAGCCGACTCGCCCCGGGTGGGCAGCTGATCTGCCGGGACTGCGTCTGACAACACCGATGCGCGCGTCTGCGGCGATGACCGGACAGCGCCGCGGTCCGCGTGCCATCCTCGGGGGGTGGCACGAACGTGGTTGTCGGTGACAGTGGAACTGCTCGGCGGGCGCGGGGACGCGACGTCGACGACACGCTACAACAGGTGAGGCCGGGATACCGATGGGACCGGAACCGCGGCGGGAGCACGCCGGGCCGGTGGCGCCGCCGGTCATCAACCGGCTCCCGGGACGGCCGACGGAATACGATGTTCGACGTTCCGCGATGAGTTCGGCCGCCTCTTGCGGTCTGCCTATTCGTATCCCGGTCCATCCGTTCATTGAAGGAGTCGCGCATGCCCCGCACCCGGATCCACAACATGAACATCTCCCTCGACGGCTACGCCGCCGGCGAGCACGTGACGTTCGACGCCCCGATCGGCGGTGCCGAACGGCTGTTCGCCTCGTTCGACGGACGCGTCATCCACGGGGTCGACCGGGTAGACGACCCGATCACCCTGGACCGCGCCGTGACCAGCCTGTGGGGCCAGGGCATCGGCGCGGAGATCATGGGCCGCCGCAAGTTCGGGCCCCAAACCGGCGATTGGCCCGACGACGGGTGGCGAGGCTGGTGGGGCGACGAGCCGCCATTTCGAACACCGGTGTTCGTCATGAGCCATCACCCACGCCCCAGCATCGACTTTCCCAACGGAACCAGCTTCCACTTCGTGGATGCGTCACCCCATGAGGTGCTGCGCATGGCCCAGGACGCTGCCGACGGTCAGGACGTCCGCATAGGCGGAGGCCCCTCGACGGTGCGGCAGTTTCTGCAAGCCGACCTGATCGATTTCATGCACTTGGTGATCGTGCCCATCACCCTGGGGCGCGGCGTATCCCTCTGGGAGGGCTTGGACGGCATCGAAGACCGCTTCACCGTCGAGACCGTCGCCTCCCCCAGCGGRCTCACCCACCAGTTCTGGAACAAGAACGGTCACGACTGACCCCGGTCCTTCGGCCGATCGGGATCGTCTCGAGCGATGACGACAGGGTGGGCGATGTCTCAAGCGGGGCGCGAGTCCGAAGTGACCGGTGCTGCATCGTGGAGTACCACACAGCATCGACCCGGCTCGGGGGCCAGTTCGGCGCGCGCTCCGCTCCGGCCGCTGCCGGCGATCACTCCCTCGACCAGTCGTAAATTCAACCCGCACACGACCTCCAGGTGGTCACGGGCAACCCGATGAAACGGACAGTTGCGTAGGTCGACACGGCCGTCCGCGTCGATCTGAGGGAGATATCCGCAGCCGCGGAGCGCCGCCAGGAGGTCTCCGCCGGCGTCGGCCGCAGCCCGCTTGCCGGCGTCGAGCGCTGCCTCGTTCACTGCCGCCCTGACGACTCCGCTGGTGTCATGTTCGACCGAGGAGACCAGCAACCGGGCAAGCAATTCGTAATCCCGGGGAGGCACGCTGACAGACATTTCCGTCGTCGCCCGGGTGTAGAGCTTCGCGGGGCGCCCGGCGCCGGGTCCGCCGCGACCGGCCGGTCTCTGGTAACTGACCGTCAACAGCTCGGCGTCGGCCAGCTTGTCGAGGTGATAGGCCGCGAGGGTTCGGCCGATGTCGACGGCGGCAGCCGCTTGCTCCCGCGAGACCGGCGTGTCGCTTTCGGCCACGAAATCATAGAGTCTGCGCCGCAACGGATCGTCCAGGTTGCTCAACGCCGCCAATGCAGTTGGGGCTGCGGACCCGGATGCGGACATACCCCGACTGTAACACCAAACAGTATTGACAAATAGGGCGCGGCGGACGATTCTAAAAACACATCCCATTACTTTTACAAGGAGGTTTTCTGATGGCCACCCCAACGCCTGCACACTCGCCCGGGCCTCTCGAACGCGCCCGCAGCGACCCCGCATACAGCGCGTTCCTCTTGCTGCGGATCGGATTCACCATGCTCCCGATCGCCATGGGCCTCGACAAGTTCACCAACGTGCTCACCACCTGGGAGGACTACCTGGCACCGTGGATCGTCGACCTGAGTCCGCTCGATGCGCACGACACCATGCTCGTTGTCGGTGTCATCGAAATCGTCGCCGGGATCGCCGTCGCGATCAAACCACGATATGCCGCTTATATCGTGGCCGCCTGGCTCGCCGGAATCGTGATCAACCTGCTGACCTACCCGGGTTTCTACGACATCGCACTGCGTGACTTCGGACTGATGCTCGGCGCACTCACCCTCGGCCGGTTGGCCTACGTGTACGACCCCGCCTGGCACAGACACACCGTTCCATCCGCGAATCTCGCTGCAGCATAGCGATATCGGTCGCGCACCTGATCGCCTCCCGCGACAACATCATCCTCGCGTCCACCCGACGGGCCCACCGGCCCCGTCGGGTAGAGGGTCAGATGTGGAACAGCATCGTTTCTGCGGTCAGGCCCGGGCCGAATGCCATGGCGCAACCGGATCCTGTGGGTCCGCCGTTCTTCGCTCGCTCCATGATTTCAGCGAGAACGAAGAGGACTGTCGCCGAGGACATGTTGCCGTAGTTGTCGAGGACATGACGGGACGGTGCAAGGTGTCGATGGTCGAGTCCGAGAGACTCTTCCACGGCGTCGAGGATCGATCGTCCACCGGGATGCACGGCCCACAGGTCGATGGAATCCTTGTCGGCGCCGGCCAGGATGGTTTTCAGATTCTTCTCGTCGAGTGCTCGCGAAAGGGCGCCGGGGACCTTTCCGGACAACACCATGTCGAAGCCGATGTCTCCGATGCGCCAGGTGATCAGCTCGGAGGTGTCCGGAACCATCACGGCGTTGAACGAGTCCAGAGCGATGCCTTCCTCGTCCGCGGATACCAGCACCGCGGCGGATCCGTCACCGAACACGAGGAACGACAGCATCGTTTCGAGCGACTCGGACCGCTGCAGGTGAAGCGAGCACAATTCGAGGCTGACGACGAGCACGCGGGCACCGGGTTCGCTCCGCACGATGTGATGGGCGAGTTTGAGTCCGTTGATGCCCGCAAAGCAGCCCATGAAGCCGATCTGGGTGCGTTCGACGGACGAGCTGATTCCGCACCGCTTGATGAGCTCGAAATCTATTCCGGGGGAATAGAACCCGGTGCAGGTGACGACGATCAGGTGGGTGATCTCGGCGGCACGGTCGCCGAGTTCGAGACCTTCGACGGCCCGGACGGCGAGATCTGGTGCGTTACGTTCGAATTCGACCATCCTGGTCGCGGTGTCCACCTTGTTCGGATCGTCACCGTAGAAGGATTCCGGTGAGGCGATACCCGCCCATCGGTGCGAGATCTGGCACCTGTCGGCCATCCGGCGGAAGAGCAACTGCTTGCGACGTTGGCTGAACGTGCCGTCGGCGAAGTCGACGAATGCCTGATGGACATCGTGCTCCGGAACAACCGTACTGATGCGATTGACAAAGGCAGTAACCATGACGGGGTGCTCCGAAACTGGATGAGGAACCGATGGAGGCAGTGTGGGTGCAATCGCTGAACCGACGACGGCGAGAACGTTAGACCGCGTTCCGCCGCTCTGCAAGAGCACCGTCGGTCGCCACTCGAGGGTACGGTCGCAACGTCATGCAAGTTCCGTCGAGCCTCTGCAGGAGGAACGCGATGTCGTCGATCCTGCTGTGCAGCGCCCCGCTGACCGGCCATGTGCAGCCGATGATTGCGATCGGCCGACAGTTGGTGCAGGACGGGTGTGACGTGTCGATCCTGACGGGGCGCAAATTTCGGCCCCACGCCGAACGTGCCGGGATCCGGTTCATCGCGCTCCCCGACCGCTGCGACTACGACGAAGCCTCGCTCAACGAACGGTTCGCCGGTCGCGCCCGGAGGCCGGCGTTTCTCCGGTCCCGGTTCGACGCGGAGCGGATGTTCGCGGCGCCGCTGGCGGACCAGTACCGTGCCGTCCTCGAGGCCCTCGAGCGGGTGGACGCCGACACGATCCTCGCCGAGAACCTGTTCCTGGGCATGCTTCCGCTGATTGGCCGGAGCCCGGGCACGCGCCCGCGCGTGTTCGGCGTGTGCACGTCCCCGCTGATGGCAACCAGCGTCGATACCGCGCCGTTCGGTCCGGGGCTGTCCCCGGCGACCGGAAGGCTCGGACGTCTGCGCAACCGGGTACTCAACGCCGGCGCGCGGGGCGTCGTGCTGCGCCGGGCCCAGCAGATCGCCGCGGCAGCGACACGCGACTGCACCGGGGCCGAGCCCCCGTGCTTTCTACTGGACTGGGTGTTGCACGCCGAGACGGCCTTCATCCTGACCACGCCCGGCTTCGAGTATCCGCGAAGCGACATCGGACAGCGCCTGACCTTCGTCGGCCCGATTCTGCCTGCCGCCCCCAGCGACGCACCGAAGCCGCCCTGGTGGGACCGCCTGAACACCGACCGGCCCGTCGTCCTCGTCACACAGGGCACCCTGGACAATCACGACCTCGGCCGCCTCGTCGAGCCGACCATCGATGCCCTCGCCGACACCGATGCGCTGATCGTGGCCACTACCGGGGGACGCCCGATCGCGGCGGTGCGGCGTGACTCTCCGAATCTGATCGTGTCCGAATTCGTCCCCTTCGACCTCCTCCTCCCACACGTCGACGTCATGGTCACCAACGGCGGCTGGGGCGGGGTACATTTCGCGTTGTCGCACGGCGTCCCCCTCGTCGTCGCGGGCAGTACCGAGGACAAAGCGGAGGTGGGTGCGCGACTCGCGCGATCCGGTGCAGGCGTGCGACTGCGCTCGGGCAGCCCCGGCCCGGCCCGGATTCGCCGGGCTGTCGAGACCGTTCTCCGCGATCCCGCATACCGGACCCGCGCCGAGGAATTGGCTGCCGAGTTGGCCGAACTCGACGCAACCAGATCGATCTCGCAGGTGATCATAGGTCGCGCGCGATCAGGTTCGGTCGGCTAGGTTCACTCCATGCGCAAACGGGTGTGGTGGATCATTGCGGGTGTCGTCGCCGTGATCGTGCTGGTTGTCGGCGTCGGACCCTGGGCGTATGCGAAGTTTCTGCACGGTGATCAGCCCGATGCGCTGCACCTGTCGGACGACCCGGCGGCCGCCGCGACAGGCCCCCTCGACGGCACGTGGTCCGTGTCTCCCGGCTCGCACGCCGGGTACGAAGTCTGGGAAACCTTGAGCGGCCAACGAACCTTCGTGCGCGGTCAGACCGATCAGGTCACCGGTACCGCAGCTGTCGAGAATTCCGTACTCACAACAGGGAACGTGAAGGTCGACGTGAAATCGATCGCCACCGACGACACCCGCCGGGACAACATGTTTCGCACCCTGGTGATGAACACAGCCTCTCAACCCACAGCGACGTTCGAGATTTCCCAACCCGTCGACCTCTCCGAATTGCCTGCCGACGGCACCGCGGTCACCGTCCCCGTCCACGGCACACTGACATTGCGCGACCAGACCCGCGACGTGACCACGAATTTCCAGATCCGCAGGTCAGGACAGAATATCGAGACGGCGGGCGCAATCGACACGGTCTGGACCGACTACCAGATCAACAAACCGACCCTCTTCCCGAACATCGTCGTCGAGGATGCCGGACAGGTGCAGTTCGCGATCGTGCTGAGCAGGAGCTGACCGACGATCACCACCACCAACCGGATTCCGCCCACCGTTCCGGTTCTGATCGTCGGTGGCGGACCGACCGGTCTGACGACCGCGAACCTCCTCTCCCGCTACGGCATCGAGAGCATCGTCCTCGAACGTCACCGCGGTCCCTATCCACTGCCGCGGGCCGTCCATCTCGACGACGAGGTCCTCCGGATCCTGCAAACGGTCGACGCGGCCGCCGAGATCACCCGAATATCGCGCCGCGCACTCGGAATGAGACTGGTCGACGGCGAGCTACGGACACTGGTCGAGATCCGGCGTGACCGCCCGGTCGGGTTGCACGGTTGGCCGGAGACCAACATGTTCGATCAGCCTGACCTGGAACAGGTTCTACGGACGAACCTCGAAGAGCGCGTGGCGAATGCCCTCGTCTCCGGGTGCGAGGCCGTCCGGGTGCAACGACGGCCGAACGGCACCGTCGATGTCACGATCCGCGACACCCATACCGGACACGAGACCGTCACGACAGCCCGGTACGTGCTCGGGTGCGACGGCGCGAACAGCATGGTCCGATCCGCGATCGGCACAGGCACAAGAGATCTCGGGTTCACACAACGATGGCTGGTGGTCGATGCCGAGTACGACCACGATCTCGGGATGTGGCCGGGGGTCCACCAGGTCTGCGCCGGCGTCGAATCTGCAACGTTCATGCAGATCGGTGACAACAGATACCGGTGGGAATTTCGCCTCCCGGACGAGTGCCGATTCGACTCCGACGACGACATCAGCCCGGCCGATGTGCGCGACCTGCTCGAACCATGGGTACCGGCAGGAGACACCGGTCTGCGGGTGCTGCGGCACACCATCTATTCTCACCGCGCCCGGGTCGCACGCACCTGGCGCAGGGGACCGCTCCTTCTGCTCGGCGACGCCGCCCACCTCACGCCGCCATTCATCGGGCAGGGTCTCGGTGCAGGACAACGCGACGCCATGAACCTCGCCTGGAAACTCGCCGCCGTCCTCGACGGCCACGCCGACGATCGACTGCTCGACACCTACGAGCCCGAACGCAGCAGACATGTCGTCCGGGCCATCCGCGCCGCCACCGCGATCGGCCGAATCATGGCCACGCGCCCCACACGTCCCGTTCGAGCCGGACACGCTGTGCTGCGCCGAGCATCGGCGCTACCGGGGCCCGACGCACTGGCGACACGCGTCCTCGCACCACCGCTGCGCGGAAGTGCACTGACCCCCAGCGTCCTCGCTCTGCCGTCGTACCGGACCAGGACCGTCGGCACACCGATCCCGCAGGACGTCCTCGACGGCGAGACCGGGACCGCGAGAACCGACAGTGTGCTCGGCCCCGGCTTCGCACTCATCTGCGCCGGGGAGCCGCCGCACGCCCTCGCCGATGTCGGCCGCCGACTCGACGCGAAGGTCGTCACCAGCGGCTCCCTCGCAGGATCGACCGGTGAAATCAACCGCTGGATGCGTCGCAATCACCTCACCGAAGTGCTGGTGCGACCTGATCGGATCGTCCTCGCTACTGTCGACCGCCGGGGTCGCACGAGTCCGACAACGTCCTGGTTGCCATTGCTGACCGGTGAGGTCAGCTGAGGTCGATGTCGGCGTAGATCGCGGCGTGGCCGGAGGAAGCGTGCACCGGTGCCGTCATGGTCGGAAAGTGCTCGAACAGCGTGCCGTGCTTGCCACCCCAGACACCCTTGCGGAAGATCGCCCCACCCGTCGCCCGATCGAACAGCGCAGGAGAGAGCAGCACATAGTCGATCTTGTTGCTCGCGGTGCCATTGGCGTAGGTTCCGGGCCGGCCGCCGTCATCGAACCCGGCCACCTCCGAGACGTCGCGCAGATCCGTGCCGACCAGCAGCGGCTCGAGCGACGCACTGTCGGGGGTGTCGTTGAGATCGCCGACAACGGCCACGAACTGCGCGCCGTCGGCGCGCAGTTGCCAATAGATCGCGGCGACCCGCTCGGCCTGCCGAAGGCGGCGCGCGTTGCTGTCGGCAGGCGTGCCGTAACCCTTGCTCTGGAAATGGTTGACCAGCACCGTCAACGACGAGCCGGCCAGCGTGCTGGCGCCCGGGAAGTCGAAGGTGAACTCGGGGCAGTCGCGGCTGAAGATCGGTCGACCGGTCGGGGTGCGGTCGTCAACGTGCGAGCGGATGCCCCGCAACGGATAGGCGTCCTTCGACAGGATTCCGACAGCGAGGCCGCGATCGTCGTTGCCGTCGATCACCATCGCGTGCGGAAACAGCGGATTCCGGTCCTGGTCGACGATCGCAGCCTCGGCGAAACGCTCGAGAGCGATCCGGCCCTCGACCTCGACGACGGCAGCGATATCGGCGTCCACCTCGCGCAACACCTGGGCGGTGTGCGTCATCGCCAGCGCATCGATGCGTTCCTTGGTCAGCTCCACCCACCCGACCCAGTCGCCGCGCCCGTCGGCAACGACCGACACCGCGGCCTTCGAACGCTTGACCAGTCGTCCGTGGACCTGCCGCAGTACCGCGTAGGTGGTGGTGTCGGATCGGTCGAGATCCAGGGCCACCAAGAGGTCGAGGATGAGCTTCTTGTCGTCGTCGGTGTAGGTGTCCTGGGCGATCAGCTCGCCGAGCTGGGCGTGTGCCTCGAGGATGTCGCGCCCGTCATCGTCCGGCGCGCTGCCCATCGCGCGGGGACGGGAGAAAAGGTTCTCGACGTTGAACGAGGCAATGCGGAGCGAGGTGGACGACACGATGACTCCCGGTTTGACTTCGGACGGCGGAGAAGACGACGGGGTGATGGTCGATCGAGCACGGTGCGAGCCCAGGCCCGCAGACGGCAGCCTATCCGGGCGCCGACCGGAACGGAACACAACCGAGCCACACCCGCACGACCGGGAACGATCCTGGATAGGCACGAAAGGCGTTGCACCCTTTACTTATCGGATCGGCAGTCGATTGTTGCGCTGCCGACTGTTCACAGGGCATCCGGCCAATCCACCGCGCCTGTATACCTAGAGTTCTCCGACTGTGAGCGGCATGACTGATTTCCCCCCGGAGTGGGTATCCCCGGGCTGTGCGCCATCCGGCCCGCCCGGTCTCGAGCCTGGTGCCAGTCGATCGCGAGAGGAACTCCGGGACGATGCGGGAACAATTCGACGAGCAACTCGAACAGATCAGGGACGACCTGGTCGAACTGTGCACCCTGACCGAGCCCGCGATCGACTGCGCAACCCGGGCCGTGCTCGATACCGACCTCTCGGCAGCCGACCGCGCCACCGAACTGAGTGCCGACATCGAGGCCCGCGCCGGAGAACTCGATCATCGAGCACTCACGCTGATCGCCCGCCAACAACCGGTGGCACTGGACCTGCGATCCCTGATCGGCGGCATGCACAACATCGCAGATCTACGGCGGATGGGCAGTCTGGCGGCACACATCGCCGAGGTGGCCCGGCTGCACCATCCCGAACCGGTCGTTCCCCACGAGCTGCGGGGCATCATCTCGGACATGGGCGTCGCCGCCACCGCACAGGCCGCGGCGGCACGAGAAGTCCTCCGCACCCGCGACGAGGCGGCCGCATTGGACCTCATCTGGGCGGACGAACGAACCGACGAACTACTCCGCAGACTGTTCGCCGCCACCAAGAGCGACGAGTGGCTGCACGGCGCCGCGTCCGCCGTGAACATCACATTGCTGGGCCGATTCTACGAACGCTTCTGCGATCACACCGTCGAGATCGGGCGGCGCGTCATCTTCGTGGTCACAGGAGAAATTCCCGACCAATGACAGCTCGGCGGAACCGGATCCGTCGGCTGAGCACAGACATTCGTGCACCGGAATTTCGCCGACACGACACCGCCACGTACCTGCAACCGCCTACGACGCCCGGGAAGAATGGCAAGAGCGCAGACCACGTAACACCGTGCCGAGGAAGGGGCGGGCATGTCCGAGGAATTACTGGTCAAGCAAGGTGTGGCAAAAGGAACCGCGATGGGTGGAGCGGTTCTCCTCGTCACCGTCGGTGTGCTCGAATTTCTGCAAGGCATCTCCGCGGTGGCCAAGGACGAGGTGATCCTCGTCGGAGTGGAATACACCTACAAACTCGACGTCACCGCATGGGGGTGGATCCACCTCGTCCTCGGGGCGGTCGTCGCGGCCACCGGCATCGGATTGTTCAGCGGGGTGATCTGGGCGCGAATCTCCGCGCCCATCATCTGCGGCCTGTCGATCGTCGTCAATTTCCTCTGGCTGCCCTACCAGCCGTGGTGGGCGATCACGATCATCGTGCTCAACGCCGTCGTCATCTGGGCCGTGGCGACCTGGGATCCCGCCAAGATCTGAGCGCGACAGGCCCCAGCCGGACGGGCGCGAGGACCGGACCAAGTCCCTTGTCCCTCGCGCGACGGTGGTCCTGTGCGGTAGACGGGACGAGAACGTAAGAGTATGTCGACCAGCGAACCGAAACGCGAGCCCGCCTCCGACGTCAGATTCGCGCGGAGTCGGCGAGGGACTTACCACGCGTCTCGGGCGCCCAGGCGGCACTGACAGCGAGGCCGATCAGGGCGATCGCGGCAGCGCCGAGCATGGTCGGGCCGATGCCCCAGCGGTCCAGGGCGATCGGGACCATATAGGTACCGACGGCGCCACCGACTCGGCTGAGTGACGAGGCCAATCCCACCGCACTGCCTCTGATTTCGGTCGGGAAGAGTTCGTTGGGGTACACGAGCTGAAGGACCTGGGCGCCTCCGGTGAAGATCGCGTATGTCGCGAACAGGCACAGGATGACAGGTACCGGACTGCCCGGGAACAATCCCAACAGGAGCAGGGTCAGTCCGGACCACGCGAAGCTGTGGATCAGCAGGGTGCGGCGACCCAGTTTGTTGATGGCGGTCAGCGCGATGACGCAGCTGACCAGGAGCAGGATCGTGACGACGGCCGAACCCATGTTCGCCACTCGCCCGTCGAGGCCGAGACCGGCGAGGATCCTCGGCCCGAAGGCGTACACCGCGAACAGCGGCACGACGGATGCGGTCCAGAAGGTCGTGACGAAGACGATTCGTCCGAGGTAGCCCGACTTCCAGAGCGGGCCGATTGCCCCGGCGGAGCTGCCGGGCTCGATCTCGAGTGTGGCGTGTGGGCCGAAGATTTTCGTGATGATCGCACTGGCTTCGGCGACGCGCCCCTTGCCGGCGAGCCAGCGCGGTGACTCCGGTGTGCCGGCGCGGGCGAGCACGGTCAGGGCAGCCGGTACCGCGGCGCTGGCCAGCACCCACCGCCAACCCTGATCACCAACTCCGCTGACGAGGTCACCGACGACATAGGCGGACGCGGCACCGAGGAACCACATCACGGTGAGCGAACCGATGAAGGGGCCACGATATTTCTTCGGGGTGAACTCGGTCAGAAGTGAGGCGGCCACGGGATAGTCCGCCCCGATTGCCACTCCGATCAGAACCCGGAGCAGGAACAACCACCAGAAGCCGTCCACCCAGAACTGCGCGACCGAAAAGACGACGACGGCGATCAAGTCGAATGTATAGAGACGCCGGCGGCCGAAGCGGTCGGTGAGCCGTCCGCCGAGGAACGATCCGAGGAAGATACCGATCGTCGCCGACGCGGCAATGAGGCCTTGCTGCGCCGAATTCAGACCCCACTGCGGCGTGATCTGCACCATGGCGATGCCGATGATGCTCAGCACGTATCCGTCGAGGAAGGGTCCCCCGCCGGCGTGGAGTGCGAGTCGTTTGTGGAAGCGCAACAGCGGGGCATCGTCGACGAGGAACGCTTCTGTCCGGGCGTGAGGTGGCTGGTCCATCGAGTTTCTCCTGAGCTGATTGCGGCCACAGGGGCCGTATCCGGGCTCGCATGACGACGGGCGCGTCGTCACGCACAGGGAACCCGCGCGCGCCCTGTGCCTGCGCCTCGGTGAGTATGCATGCGCCGCCTGTTTGTTGACCATCGACTCGAGTCGAAACGGTCACCTTGTTGGGATTTGATTCATAAGTACCTGAGCAGACTGAAGGCACAACATGCCAGCTCACCCGCGCCGATGCCTGCTCTACTATTTGTGAGTCGATCGCGAGGAAGGGGAGGCGGACGTGCCACTGTCCGAGGCGGAACGACGTGCACTCGAGCGGCTGGTGTCGGCACCGAGCACCCCCCAGTCGCTGGCCCTCCGCGCCCGCATCGTTCTGGCGAGTTCCGAGGAGTCGATTTCCACTGTTGCTCGCGCCCTTGGGGTCTCACGCAACACGGCACTGAAATGGCGGACCCGATTCGGCACCCACGGTCTGCAGGGGCTCGAGGATCTGCCGAGGCCGGGTCGTCCGACCGCCTCAGGGGACGACTTGCACCGTGCGATCCTGCGTATTCCGCTGCAGCGACCGCCGGACCGGGGGTGGACCACACGCACGATCGCCGAGGCACTCGGCACCAACCAGGCAGCGGTGAGCCGGGTTCGGCGTCGGTGGTTCGCAGATCGGCCCGACCTCATCTCACATTCGGTCCTGGACTCGCCGAACTCGATGGTGCTCGCGGCTGTCGTCATCGATCCCGGCGTGCGGGTCCTCGTCTTCCACCAGCCGGCAACGCCCGCAGCGCGACCGCACAGCAGACAGACCAGTCAGCTCACCGAACCCGTCCGTGTCCTGCTTTCGGCCCAGTTCGCCTTCCCTCGCGAAACCCCGGCCACCGGGAACGACATCTCCCCGACGCTGCTGACCACGTTGGGCGAGGTCGACGCCGCGGTGCCGCGTAATTGGCCGGTTACCGCGCTCGTCGATCGTCCGATACCGCCTCGGGTGGACCGTTGGCTTGTTGGGCATCCCCGATTCAGTGTGTACGAAGTCGATCCCGACTCGTGGCTCGCGCAACTGAACTCGATCACCGCAGTCCTCGACCCTCGCCAATCGCCGGGACTGCTCGATCTCGAACACAGGGTGCGCCGGTGGGCGGAGCAACCGAGCACACCATTTTCCTGGGTCCGCGCCTCACCCACCCGCGCTTCTCGCCGGCCCGCGACCGAAGACCACCGGTCACGCTCCCCCTCACCCATATTGGCATCGGCAGTGGTCGAAGCACTACGCGAGTCCCTCGCCACCGGCGCGTTCCGGCCGGGGCAGCGCATCGCAGAACAGCCTCTCGCCACTCGGCTCGGTGTCTCCCGCGGGCCGATCAGGGACGCCCTGAAAATCCTCGCCGAGGACGGACTGATCGAACTCGAACCGCACCGCGGCGCGTACGTGCCCCTCCCCACTCGGCGCGACGTCTACGACACCTACACCGCCCGAGGCCCCCTCGGAGCCTTGCTGCTCCGCCGCATCGCCACGAACGGATCATCCCGTCTGGCCGCGGCGAAAGACGCGCTGGACGACCTCGTCCAGCATGCGGAAATGCGCGACGTTCCCGGCACGGGCGACGCCGACATCCGGTGGCAGGACACCCTCGCTGCCGCAGCCGACATGCCGAGAATCGAGAAGATGTTCGTCCGTCTCTCGCTGCAGTTGCGGATGTTCGTCTCGATTCTCGGTCTCGAATACACGTACTCGGTCGATGAGATCGTCGCCGACAACACCGCGATACTCCTCGCTCTCGAGGCCCAGGATCCCGAAGAGGTCACGCGGCTCTGGCGCCGCAAGATCGACAACGCCGTGACCTACATGGTCGGACAACTCGGCCATCTCGACTGAGTGAACCAGCCGCCATCGGCTCCGGCCGCTACGATTGCGTCGAATCGTCCGTCCGAGAGCCAGGGGTGCCATGTCGGAGTTGGATCAGGCGTTTGCCGATGCACAGGAGAACGTCAACAAGCTCACCTCGCGACCGGACAACGATCAGCTGCTGCAGCTGTACGCGCTGTTCAAGCAGGGGTCGAAGGGTGATGTCGAGGGCAAGCGGCCCGGTCGGTTGGACATGGTCAAACGCGCCAAGTACGACGCCTGGGCCAAGTTGACCGGTACGAGCAGCGCCGACGCCAAGCAGGGCTACGTCGACCTGGTAGCCCGGCTCACGCAGGGCTGAGTTCAGCGGGCCCCGAAGCACCAGTCCTGGACATGCTGATCGTGCGCGAACTGTGCACCGATCAGGCAGTCAGCACCAGGTTCGCGGATTCTGCGGTCTCCGAACCGCGTATCCGGGTCACGAGGCGAGCAATCGCATCGGCAACCGCGGTCGGTTGTTCGAGGATCACCGAGTGGCCGGCGCCGTCGACGCAGACGAAATCGGCGTCCTCGACCTGCGCGGCGATTGCCACCGAATGGGTGGGCGGCGTCATCAGGTCCGCGGAACCGCACAGCACGAGCGTGGGAATCGCCGAGAGCGCCGGCAACGTCTCGAACTCGTCGTAGGTCGTGAACGAGTTCAGGAAGCTGGTCATCGTCACGATCGGGGTCTCGTCGTGCATCGCGATGGCGAGCTCGAGGACGTGTGGGCTGACCTTCCGGTCACCGAATTCGGCCCCGCGGATGACCGGTGCGAATACCTTGCACCCGAGGCGCTTCACCTGCTCCATGGATGTCGGTGCTCGGCGCACGGCCTCCTGGACCCAGGACAGGACCGGGGCGCGCAGCAGTCGGCCGAATCCGGCGTCGGCCAGACCACTCGCGGCGGTTGCGATCAAGCCGATCCCGACGATGCGGGTGCCGATCTCGTGCGGATACCGGCGCGCGTAGGTCAGTGCGGTCATCCCACCCATGGAGTGTCCGACCAGAACGACCGGATCGGTGGGGGCGATGGCGTCCAGTACCGCGTGGAGGTCGCGGCCCAACTGCTCGAGGGTGTAAGTCGCAGCGGGCGCCACGTCGGAATCGCCGTGACCGCGGTGGTCGTAGCTGACGATCCTGGCGTCGGTGTACTGCCGCATCAGTTCGTCCCGCACCAGGATCCACGATTCGGCACTCAGGCAATGGCCGTGCAGAAAGACGATCGTCATGGGGGCGTCGGTGGGGCCGTACTCGCGAACCGCAAGCGAAACACCGTCGTCAGCCGAGACAGTGGTCCTGCGCTGGACCGGGGCTTGGGTGGTGCTCTCGATCGACATGCCGGCCTCCCTCCTCCTCGCGATGACAGGTTCTACTGTCCATCGCGCAGGTTCGGGAAATAAGCACCCCGAGTGCTGTCCGTAATCACCCGCGGGTGACCGTCCCGCCACCCAGGGTGGATCCGGCCGCGCCGCTCCGCCGACCCGCGGTTTCGTCGGATCGCTACGACGGCGGCGCAGGCCACGGGTGGTCGAGGCTGACGATCTTCACGATCTCGGTGAAGAAGTTCCACACGCCCAGCGGGTCGGCGTTCGAATTGACCAACACCACCACCGTCTTGCCCTCGGGGGGAAGGTAGTAGGCATAGGTCTGGAAGCCCGCGATGTTTCCGTTGTGGCCGATCCAGCCGTTCTGGTTCTCGACCCCGAGTCCGTACAGCGAACCCGTGCCTTCCGACGGCGCCGGCTGAAACTGCTCCCGTTCGTGCTGGGTGGCGGGCGAGAGCATCGTTCCTTCTGCCAAGTCGCGCACCCACACGCGCAGATCGTCGAGCGTGGAAATCATGTTTCCCGCGCCGAATCCCCACGACGGGCTCCAGTCGGTCGCGTCCACCGTCGCGCCGTCGGGTGTTTTCGCGTATCCCCGGGCGTGCCGTGACGGAAGGGCCGCAGTGGTGGGGACCGAGGTGTCGTCGAGATTCTCGGGTTCCGTGATCCGCTCGGCGATGTAGGTATTCAGCGGCAGGCCGGATGCCTTCTCGACCACGAGACCCAAGAGGAGGGTGTTGGTGTTGGAGTAGTCGAACGCGGTTCCCGGCGCGAAGAGGGGTGGACGGCTGAAACTGATCGCGAGCAGTTCCTGGGGTGTCCATTGGCGCTGCGGCTGACTCGGGAGCGCCGGAATCACCACCTCGGAGTAGTCGAACAGCCCACTGCGCATGGCCGCCAACTGGCGGAGGGTGATCGCCTCGCCGTTGGGGACGTCGGGCACATACCTGTCGATCGGATCGTCGAGGCCGACCTTTCCCTCATCGACCAGTTGCAGCACGGCGGTGGTGGTGAAAGTTTTGGTGAGGCTGCCGACGCGCATGAACAGGTCCGGCGACATGGGGTCGCCGGTGGCGGTGTCGCGTACCCCGAACGCCTGCACGTAGGGTGCAGCGCCGTCCTGCCAGACACCGACGATCGCCCCCGGAACCGAGGCGTTCTCCATCGCCGTCGGGATGGTTTCGGTGAGCTGTGCATCGGGCAGGACCGGTGCATCGTCCGATTCACCGCATCCCGCCAGTCCCGTCGTGAGGACCGCCAGAACGGCGACCAGTCGCCGCACCGAGGATGTTCGTGCCACCCCGCTCTCCCATCGCTGTCTCGAATCTCGACCTGCTCGAAGCTTGCGTGGAACACTGTTTCCAGTATGGGCGGCCGTACCCAGCCGGGGAGGCGGATTACTTCGGGTGAACCGTCACCGACGAGTCGGGTGGCGTGTTAGAACGAACGAGTGGCACTCGGCGAACAGATCGAGATCGACGCTCGGACGCGCATGATCGTGGGTCAAGCGCTCGACATGGCCGCGCACCAGCCGGACGTGGGCAACGTGATCGTCCACCGGGCCGGAGATCTCCTGGTGCTCGTCGACAGCGGGGTGACCACCGCTTTCCGCGACGCGATCCGATCCGCCGCCGACGACCTCGCCCCGTGGTCGAAGATCCTGCTGCTCACCACCCACGGCCACCCCGACCATGTCGGGAACAACGACCTCGTCAACGACCTCGGCGACGGACTCGACCGCTCGAACGTGCAGCACTTCGTCAGCGCACACGACGCGAGCCAGTACCGCGATGACGGTCTTCCCTACTGGATCACGAGTCTCGAGCGCGTGTCCGGACTGGTGCCGGGGTTCGAGGATCCGGCTGACGCAGCGCGCCGGCTCCTTGCCATGTACCGGCCCTACGTTCCCGTCACCGACGTCACCCGGACCTATGAGGAACTCCCGCTCGAGCACCTCGTCATCGGCTCTCAACACGTGTCGGGTTGGTCGTTCGGAGACGGTGCCGTCCAGGTCGTCCGCACCCACGGCCACTGCGCCGGCCAGGTCGTCGTCCACCTTCCCGGGGCACGATTGCTGCACCTGTCCGACGAACCGAACGGGCCGTGCGGCGCGATGCACGACGCCAACCAGATGAACATCTTCGCCGCGGCCGCCCTGGCGCTGACGCTGGTCGAGACCGGCGCCGTCGACGTCGTCACGGAGGGCCACGCGTTCGAGGTGTTCGATCGCCCGGCCGCAGCCGAGCGCCTGGCGTCGCTACTCGATCAGGCTTCGGCGCTCGACGGCGCCGCACAGGCATTGCTCACCGATCGCATCGACGATCTACCGGCGTTCGTTCACGCCTTCATCGCGCGATCCCAGGAGCTGGGCGTATCGGGTGCGAATCCGAACCCCATGTTCAACACGATGATGACGATCGCCAAGTTGCGCGAGCTCGGCCTCGTAGCGAAAGGTGCAGGTTCGCAACAGACGTGGACCCGACCCGCGCTCGACGACTCCACGCGCGCACCCTGATCCCCGGTTGCGGCAGTTCAGGTCGGGACTTGCCGGTCACTGCACCGTGAGATGCGTCTTCGCCCACTCCGCCAGTTCGTCGAGGACCGGCATCAGTGACTGGCCGGCCTCGGTCAGCTGATAGGTGACCGACACGGGCGGTCCCTCGCAGACTTCCCGCGTCACCAGACCGGCCCCGGCCAGTTCGACGAGACGGTCGGAGAGCACCGAATCGCTGATGCTCCCGACCGATCGTCGCAGCCCGGAGAACGTCGCCGGGCCCGACATCAGCGTCGCCAGAATGACGCCGTTCCAGCGCTTGCCCAGGAACGTGAACGCTCTCGCGAGCGCGCCGTCGCACGCTCGCGGATCGTGCTGTTCGACGCCTGAGCTCATACCTCGACCATAGCAAGGTGCTAGCATCCAACTGTCAACTAGTTTTTTACTAGTAACATTTTTGTTGCTAGTCATCGAGAGGGAAGCAACCATGAGCTCAGACGTACAGACGCGACCGGAACTGGACGAGGCGGGTCGCGCCCTGCTGTTCAGCGAGGCACGCACGGCCAACAGTTTCGCGTCCACCCCGGTGACCGACGAGCAGCTCGCCCAGATCTGGGACCTCGCGAAGTGGGCACCGACCGCGGCGAACACCCAGCCCCTGCGGATCGTTTTCGCCCGGACCGACGAGGGTCGCGCGCGACTGCTGCCACACATGAGCGAGGGCAACAAGGCAAAGACCGAGTCGGCGCCCGCGGTCGCCATCCTGGCCGTAGACACGCAGTTCCACGACCACATCCCGGCGTTGCTGCCGTTCCGGCCGGAGCTGCGCGACGTCTTCGAAGGCGACGAGAAGATGCGCGAGCGAACGGGCGAATTCAACAGTGCACTCCAGGCCGGCTACTTCATCCTCGCCGTCCGATCCCTCGGCCTGGCCGCAGGCCCGATGGCAGGCTTCGACGCCGCCGGAATCGACGCCGAGTTCTTCCCCGACGGCCGCTTCCGTTCCATTCTCGTCGTCAACGTCGGGCACCCCGGCGCGAACCCGTGGTTCGATCGGCTCCCCCGCCTGGACCCGGCCGACACCGTGTCCTGGATCTGACTACCCGTCGGAACTCTCACGACGGTGCGTCCCCCGCCGACCGGATCGAGGGCTGGGATCGACGGTCACCTCGTCCGTGTCGGCGAAGACGAGGCGCCCGTCGTCGAGTGCGATCGCCCACCGATGCGCCGGCGCCCAGTCGTGCCCGGCACCACCCGGCTCGGTGAGTGCCGCGTAGTCCTCGACGACCTCACCGGTCGCGTCGGCCTCGGCCTTCCTGCGGACCAGCACCCGCGTGCCGACGGTCAACTCGGGGCCGGGCCCCGACCTGTCATCGCTTGCGTCGCCCATCGTGCACCTCTTCGTTCGGCGAACCTGGTCAGGAGCATAAGCACCTGCGGGCCCCGGGGCGACCCGAGCACCGAAAGAGCCGACCGTCCGGACCGTTTCCCGGCCGGCACGAGGAACGAATTACCTAGTCAATTCCCGTCTTTGACCGATTAGGTTCCCTCGGTTCCGGGTAGTCCGGTAGCCGCACGATATTCACGGTTTCCGCCATGTCGCAGGGCATGCGGTAACGGGCGGCACGAGCAAAAGCGAGGTGCACGGCAATGACCACAGCCGGTGGAGGCCCGAGCTCGAGCAGCCTGGCCGATGTCATCGACACCATCTTGGACAAGGGCCTGGTCATCGACGCCTACGTCCGGGTCTCGCTGGTCGGCATCGAACTACTCACCATCGACGCCCGCGTCGTGGTCGCGAGCGTCGACACCTACCTGCGTTTTGCCGAGGCGGCGAACCGACTCGCGATCGGCAGCGAACCGAAAGGCCTGACCGATCTCGTCTCCGACGTCAAGGGCAGCGGCAGCACGAAATCCAAGACCAAGGGCGTACTCGAGGGCGTGGGCGAAACGCTCAGTGAGCTGCTCGGCGGATCGGACAACGAACGCGAACCCGCACCCCGTCGGAGGCGGACATGACCACCGCCGCTGAGGCCACTGCTACGTAGAACACGTGTCAGATCTATCGCCCGCGACGGCATTCGCTGTAGCATTCGGGGATGAGTCGAGTAGGTAGCTACAGTGACGATGACGTGGCAGGTTGGCTGTCGATCTCACCCGAACTGGGTGGTGCGCTCGGCGCCTTCACGGATGCGGTATACAACCGGAACCGGTTACCGTTACGCGTGCGGGAGATCGCGCGGATGGCGGTCGCGGAGGCCAACGAGTGCGCCGTGTGCCTCGGCACCCGCGACAGCAGTGGCGCCGACGCGGGCATCGACGAGCACTTCTACGATCACGTCCTCGAGTGGGAGTCGTGGCCCGGGTACAGCGCGGAGGAGCGGACGGCGGCGGAGTTCGCGCACCGGTTCGCCACCGATCACACGGCGCTGCGCGAGGACGAGGACTTCTGGGCGCGGTGTCACGAGCATTTCACCGACGAGATCCTGACCGACCTGGCGTTGTCGTGTGCGTTGTGGCTGGGGACGGGCCGGGTGCTGCGGGTGCTCGACATCGGTCAGACGTGCAAGCTCACGCTCTGAGCGTGCCGGCCCTCATTCCCATTCCCGCTGCGGCAGGACGTCCTCCATGAGCCTGCGCAACGCGGGGTTCCGGCTGTCCGAGCGCCAGGCGGCGTTCATCTGGACGGGCCGGTCGCGGATCGCGGAGACAGGCCGGAACACGACCCCTTCCGGGTGCATCGTCTGCGCGGATTCCGGGACGAGGGCCAGGCCCAGCCCGGACCGGACGAGCACCAGCATGGTGTGCACCTGCGTGACGTACTGGACGTAGCGCGGGGAGGCCCCCACGATCGTGAACGTGCTGATGAGCAGTTCGTGGAAATACCGCGCATCGACCGGCGAATACATGACGACGGGCTGGTCGTCGAAATCCTCCACCGCCAACTGGCCGGCGTCGGCGAGGGGGTGACCCGCGGGCAGCGCGGCGACGAGACGTTCGTGGTGGATGGGGCGGGTGTCGATGCCGGGGCGGGTGAGGATGGGGCGGATCAGTCCGAGATCCAGTTCACCGCTGATCAGCGATTCGATCTGCACCGACGTGACCATCTCCCGCAGAACAATTTTCACGTCCGGCAGCCGGTCGCGTGCGGCCTCGAGCAACCTCGGCAGCACCGCGTGCGCGGACGCGCCGGTGAACCCGACGACGACGGTGCCGAGATCACCGGCAGGCACCCGCCGCACCGTCAGGGCGGCACTCTCCGACAGACTCAGAATGCGCCGGGCGTCGGGCAGGAACGCCGCCCCGGCCGCGGTGAGGGTGACGGATCGGCTGGTGCGGTCGATCAACTGCACCCCGAGTTCGCTTTCGAGCTGCTGGATCTGACGGCTCAGCGGCGGCTGCGTCATGTGCAGGCGCTCCGCGGCGCGACCGAAATGCAGCTCCTCCGCGACGGCGATGAAACACGACAGCCGTGCGAGGGAGAACATTCGATCCACTCCTTTGCCTCGAGGTGGGCCCGAGCCCGAAGCTCAATCTAGCCCACCCGGAAGACGCCGACCGAGTTCGCGGTCGGCGTCTTCCGTGAGACAGCTACCAGCGAGGGCAGGTGTTCTCGAACGTCGGGTCCACCGACTTCATGTACCCGGTGTCGTCGCGGTCGCGCACCCCGCAGTCGAGGTACTGCTGGTGCAGGGCGGCGAGCGCGTCCTCGTCGATCTCGACGCCGAGACCCGGCGTCGTCGGCACCGCGACCGCGCCGTCGACGAACTTCAGCACACCCGGCTTGACGACGTCCTCGGTCTTCCACGGCCAGTGCGTGTCACACGCGTACGTGAGGTTCGGGGTGGCGCCGGCGAGGTGCACCATCGCGGCCAGGCTGATGCCGAGATGCGAATTCGAGTGCATCGACAGGCCCAGGCCGAAGTTGTCGCAGATCCCGGCGAGCAGCCGCGACCGCTGCAGGCCACCCCAGTAGTGGTGATCCGACAGCACGACCTGCACCGAATCCTTCAGCACCGCAGGCTTGAGCTGATCGAACGCGACGACGCACATGTTCGTGGCCAGCGGCATCTTCGCCTCACGCGCCACCTCGGCCATGCCGTCGAGACCGGGTGTGGGGTCCTCGAGGTATTCGACGATGCCGTCGAGTTCCGACGCCACCCTGATCGACGTGTCGACGGTCCACGCGGCGTTGGGGTCGAGGCGCAGCGGCAGGTCGGGGAACGCGGCCCGCAGCGCCTTGATACCGGCGATCTCCTCGTCCGGGGAGAACACGCCGCCCTTGACCTTGATGGCCTCGAAGCCGTACTCGCCGATCATCTTCTGCGCCTGGCGGACCAGACCGTCGGGGTCGATCGCCTCGCCCCATTCGTCGGGCTCGGCACCGGGGTGCCCGGCCCACTTGTAGAACAGGTAGGCGCTGAACGGGACGGCGTCGCGTACCTTGCCGCCGAGAAGGTCGGACACCGGCCGGCCGAGTGCCTTGCCCTGCACGTCGAGGCACGCCACCTCGAACGGGGAGAACACGCGGTCGGTGGTGCTGGCCGTGGTGATCATGCCCGCGACACCGTCGCCGCCCGTGACGGTCAGCGTGGCGATCTTCGCGTCGATCGCCGCGCGGATCGCGTTGAGCGCGAACACGTCCAGCCCGACGATCGCCTCGGCGGCCGCCTCGAGCCGGAGCAGGTGGGCCGTGTCGGCGTACGTTTCACCGAGTCCGACGAGACCGCCGTCCGTGTCGAGCTGGATGATCGCGCGCAGCGCGTAGGGCTGGTGCACGCCGACGGTGTTGAGGAGCGGCGGATCGACGAACGCGACGGGCGTGATCCGCGCGCCGGTGATCCGGATCGGTGCGGCAGTCATCAGACCGCCGCCTGCACGGCGAGAGCGTCGGCGAGAACGGCGCGGCCGGCTGCGGTGATCCGAATGAGCTCACGCAGGTGCACGTCGCTCGTGGGGACGAGCGGCGGCCGCACGGGCCCGGCGTCGATACCTTCCATCGCGACACCCGACTTGATCAGCGACACCGCATATCCGGGCACCTGGTCGCGCAGGCGCACCAGGGGGTGGAAGAAGTCGCGGAGCAGTGCGTCGGTGAGTTCCTGGTTGCCGGATTCGAGTGCGTCGTAGAAGCCGAGTGCGAGTTCCGGCGCGAAGGCGAACGTGGCGGACGAGTACAGCGTGACACCGATCGCGCGGTACGCCTGCTGGGTGACCTCGGCGGTGGGCATGCCGTTGAAGAACAGGAACTGCTTGCCGGACGGGGCGAGCGCGTCCTTCACCGCACGGACGATGCGGCCCACCTTGTCGAGGTCACCGGTGCCGTCCTTGAACCCGACGACGGTCGGGAACTGCGCGACTTCCACGGCTGCCGCCTCGTCGAAGCGGGCGTTGCCGCGGTTGTAGACGACGAGCGGCAGGTCGGTGGTCTCGGCGACCGCGCGGGTGTACTCCACCAGTCCGGCCTGCGGCATCGTCACCAGGTACGGCGGGAGCAGCAGGATGCCGTCGGCGCCGTTGGCTTTCGCGCTGGCGGCGAACTCCTTGGCCTGCTGCACGGAACCGCCTGCGCCGGCGAAGACGGGGACCCGTCCGGCGACGACCTCCGTGGCCTTGGCGACGATCCTGCCGAACTCCTCCAGCCCGAGGGCATGGAATTCGCCTGTGCCGCAGGCGATGAAGACGCCTCCGGGGCCGGCGTCGACACCCTTGGCGACGTGCTCGGCGAGCCGGTCGTAGTCGACGTCGCCGGATGCTGTGAACGGGGTGACGGGGAAGAACAGGACGCCGTCGAGCATGGGGAACTCCTTCACGAGGGAAAAATCAGGCTTGGGTGAGTCGGCCGTCGATGCGACGCCACAACTGGTCGGGGTTGCCGTCGGCGATGGCAGCGGGGAGCAGCGAGCTCGGAACATCCTGGTAGGCAACGGGTCGCAGGAAGCGTTCGATCGCCAGCGAACCCACGGACGTGGTGCGCGAGTCGGACGTCGCGGGGTGCGGACCACCGTGCACCATCGCGTGACCGACCTCGACCCCGGTGGGCCAGCCGTTGAACAGGATTCGCCCGGCCTTGAGCTCGAGGACGGGCAGCAGGCGGCCTGCCTCGTCGAGATCGGCGTCGTCGACGTGGACGGTCGCGGTCAGCTGGCCTTCCAGCTTCGCCGCCACGGCGCGCACCTGCTCGGCGTCGCGGCAGCGGACGATCAGACTGGACGAGCCGAACACCTCCTGCTGCAACACCTCCGAGCCCAGGAACGTGTCGGCGGCGGCGCTGAACAGCGCCGCCCGGCCGGTGTTGGGCGCGTCGGATTCGGTGCCGCGGGCCTCCACGGTCGCAGCTCCGCTGAGCGCGGTGACGCCGTCGGCGTAGCAGCCGGCGATGTTCGGGGTGAGCATCGGGGTGGGCGTGCTCTCGGCGACCGCGGCGCGCGCGGACTCGACGAACGAGGTGAGGCCGGGACCGTCGACCGCGATGACGAGACCGGGGTTGGTGCAGAACTGTCCGGAACCGAGGGTCAGCGACCCGACGAAGGCGCGACCGAGTTCGGCGCCGCGGGTGGTGAGCGCGTTCTCGAGGAGGAACACCGGGTTGATCGAACTCATCTCCGCGTACACCGGGATCGGTTCCGGGCGACCCGCGGCGGCTGCGACCAGAGCGGTTCCGCCGGAACGGGATCCGGTGAAGCCGACGGCCTTGATGCGCGGATCCGTGACCAGCGCGGTGCCGAGCCCGCGGCCCGAGCCGAACAGCAGGGAGAACGTCCCCGCAGGCATGCCGGTGCTCGCGACGGCGTCGGCGATGGCGCGGCCGACGAGTTCGGACGTGCCGGGGTGCGCGTCGTGGGCCTTCACGACGACGGGGCAGCCCGCCGCCAGCGCCGACGCGGTGTCGCCGCCGGCGACGGAGAACGCGAGGGGGAAGTTGCTGGCGCCGAACACCGCGACCGGTCCGAGCGGGACCTTCCGCTGGCGGATGTCGGCACGCGGCAACGGGGTGCGGTCGGGCAGCGCAGGATCGATGCGGGCACCGTTCCAGCCGCCGTCGCGCAGGACGCCGGCGAACAGCCGCAGCTGTCCGGAGGTGCGGCCCACCTCGCCGGTGACGCGGCCCTGGGGGAGTCCGGATTCGGCGCACACCCGGGCGATCAGCGTCTCGCCGAGCGCCTCGATGTTGTCGGCGATCGTCTCGAGGAACCGGGCGCGCTCCTCGGACGTCGTGGCGCGGTACGGCGCGAACGCCTCGGCGGCGGCGGCGCAGGCCGCGTCGACGTCCCGGTCGTCACCGTGCGCGAAGCCGGGCTCGAGCTGGTGGCCGGTGGCGGGGTCGATGCCGTGGATGGTCGTGCCGGAACCCTGGACGGGGTTGCCCGCGATGATCATCTGTCCGGTCACGTCGGTCCGGTTCACCGTTGCTGTCATGATGCGATCCTCGAATTCTCGTCTGCGTTTCGTATGGTCCGGTGACGGGTCATTTGGTGGCCAGGGTGTCGTCGGACGCCACCTCTGCGACGTTCGCGACTTCGTCGATGTCTTCCTTGTCGCGCCGGAAGTACGTCACCGCCGCGGCGGCGGCCAGGGCGAAGAGCGACAGCACGATCAGGCCCATCGTCACCGTGCCGGTCTGCTCCTTGATGACACCGAAGCCGAACGGGGCCACGAAGCCACCCAGGTTGCCGAGCGAGTTGATGATCGCGATCGCCGGTGCCAGCACCATCGGATGGAGCGTGCGCTGCGGAATCGACCAGAACAGCGGGCTCGCGCTCTTGAACCCCATCGTCGCGACGCACAGCAGCGGCAGGGCCAGCCAGGGCGTGACGAACGCGGCGGCCATCGTGCCGATACCACCGATGAGCAGCGCGGCGACGAGGTACGGCTTGTGCCGTCCGGTGCGGTCGGCGGAGCGGTTGGAGAAGTACATCGCGAAGATCGCGCAGATCCACGGGAGCGAGGACAGCAGCCCGACGGTGACGTCGGTGGTGCCCGGGATGCGGCGGATGATCGACGGCAGCCAGAACGTGTTGGCGTAGATCGCCATGGTGATCGCGAAGAAGATGCCGCAGCACACCAGGATCCGCGGCTGCAGGAGCAGCTTCCAGCGCGAGCCCGACTCGCCGCGCTTCGCGGACGCCTCGCTGCGCAGCACGTCCTCCTCGGCGATGACGGCCTGCAGGTCGTGCTTCTCCGGGCCGGTGAGCCACTTCGCGTCGTCGATCTTCGAGTCGAGCAGGCGGTAGGCAATGCACCCGACGACCACCGACAGCAGGCCCTCGAGGGCGAACATCCACTGCCAGCCGTGGTGCCCGCCGAGTCCGTCGAGGGACAGCAGCGGTCCGGACATCGGTCCCGAGATGGCGGCCGCGATCGACGAACCGGCGATGAACAGGGCGGTGGCGCGGCTGCGGTGGTTGTTCGGCAGCCAGCGGGTGAAGTAGAAGATGATGGCCGGGAAGAAGCCGGCCTCGGCGACACCGAGCAGGAACCGCAGGGCGTAGAACATCTCGGGGCCGTTGACGAACGCCATGGCCGCGGACACCAGGCCCCACGAGATCATGATGCGGGTCAGCCACACCTTGGCGCCGAACTTCTCCATCAGCACGTTCGACGGCAGTTCGAAGATCGCGTAGGCGATGAAGAAGACACCCGCGCCGAATCCGTACGCCGCGGCGCCGATGCCCACATCTGCTTCGAGGTGGGTCTGGGCGTAGCCGATATTCGAGCGATTGAGCTGGTTACAGATCAACATCACGATGAACAGCGGCACGACACGGCGGAAGATCTTGGAGACCGCGCTGTCGACTGCCGGCGAGACGGCGAGGGGGAGGGTCATCGGTGACTCCTCTCTCTGGATTCGGGGGGTGACGAAGTTGGGGGACTCTGATCACGCCCCGATCCGGAAGCGTGACCTGAGTCATAGGAATCACGCTAGAGGGATGTTCGATACATGTCCAAGTCAAAGATTCTCGTTATCGATACCGAAGTTGTATCGACTCGGGTGGTGCTAGTTTCCCTACCGTGAGCGCCGGCGCAGTCACCTTCGAGTTCGTCCACACTACCCGCGAATTCTTCCCTCAACTGCAACGATGGCTCCGCGAACCGCACGTCGCGCGGTTCTGGAACCACGACACCGCGGACGCCGACATCGAGCGCGACTTCGGCGGCAGCATCGACGGCACCGAACCCTGCGAGGATTTCCTCGTGCTGCGGGGCGGCGTGCCGTTCGGCTTCATCCAGCGATACCGGATCGCCGACTATCCCGAGGACCTCGCGCTCCTCACGGCCCTCGTCGACATCCCACCGGGCAGCATCTCCATCGACTACTTCGTCGGCGACCCCGGGCGTATCGGCCGAGGGCTGGGAACGGCGATGATCCGGGCGTTCGTCGCCAAGTGCCGCTCCGACCTACCCGACGCCACCGCGATCGTCGTCCCCGTCGTCGTCCCCAACCGGGCGTCGTGGCGGGCGCTGGAGAAGGCCGGCTTCCGACGCGTCGGCGAGGGCTATCTCCCACCCGACAACCCGATCGATGACGGAAGCCACTACGTCAGCAGACTCGACCTGCTTGAATGAGAAGATGTGCAGGTGGATGGCATACTCCGGCGATCCGATCCTCGTCGAGGACCTCCTCTTCCGGCCGGTCCATTCCCTGATCGACCAGAGCTTGCACTCCCGCATGGGTGYGACCACCACGAACGGTGACGGGTTCGGCATCGGCTGGTACGGAGACGGCCCCACCCCGGCCCTGTTCAAATGCATCGAACCCGCCTGGAACGAACGCAACCTGCGGGAGATCTCCCGCCAGATCCGGACGCCGATGCTCTTCGCGCACGTGCGCGCGTCGACGGGAACTCCCGTGCAGCGCAGCAACTGTCACCCCTTCCGGCACGGCAACTGGCTGTGGATGCACAACGGCGCGCTGCGCGGATTCACCGAGATGAAGCGCGAACTGGCCCTGGCCGTCGACCCGAGTCTCTACCCGCAGATCGAAGGATCCACCGACTCCGAGACACTGTTCTTCCTCGCGCTGACGTTCGGACTCACCGACGACCCGTTCACCGCCGTCGCCCGCGCCGTCGGGTTCGTCGAGGACGTCGGCGCCCGGCACGGGGTCGAGAACCCGGTGCAGGCGACGATCGCCACCACCGACGGCGTCTCCGTCTGGGTGTTCCGGTACTCGACCGAACAGCAGACGCGCTCGCTGTTCTTCTCCACCGCGATGGACAAGGTCCGCGCCCTGCACCCCGAGGTGGAGGTACTGCGCGAACTGGGCGACGAAACCAGGTTCGTGGTGTCCGAACCGCTGCGCGACCTCGAGGGCGCGTGGCAGGAGGTGCCCGAGTCCCATGCCGGGGTCATCCGCCCCGGCGACGACGAGATCCGGCCGTTTCTGCCCGTCCCACCCGTCCGCTGAGACCGCGCCCCACTCCCCTCACCGCGTGCGGGACGCCCGGCGAGCGCGCACCGCGCTCCAGAACAACTCGAGCACAACCGCCAGCACCACGATCCCGATCATCGCCACGAACGTCTGCGGGGCGGTCAGCAGCGTCTGCACGGCGAAGACGACGAGAACGACGACGGTCAGTACGATTCCGGCGACGAGGATGCCTGCGCGGGAATCCGTTTCGTGGCGGAGCCGGTAGGCCGCGATCGACATCACGAGAAAGATCGCGAGAGCCACGGCGCTGCCGAGGGAGGCGATGGCGGTGAGATCCACCAGATTCGCCAGGAGCAGGATCAGCGCGACCGAGATGGTCAACCCGCGTGTGCCCCCGACCCAGGCTCGACTACCGAACACCGGTGGAAAGGTCCCGGATTCGGCTAGTTTGGCGGTGGAGCCGGCCGCCGCATAGACGTTGGCGTTGACCGAGGAGGAGGTGGCCAGCAGCGCCGCGAGAGCCATGATCGCGAACCCGGCGTCGCCGAGAGCGGGTTGGGCCGCAACGGCGAGGGCCGTATCGCCGTTGTCGATGACCTCCTGCACGGTCAGGGTTCCGAAGACTCCGAGAGCGATCAGCACGTACAGGAGGATCGTGATGCCCAGGGCCAGGTACATCGCACGAGGCAGGTTGCGACGCGGGTCGGGAAGGTCGCCGCCGGTGAAACTGATGACGGTGAAGCCCAGATAGGCGAAGAAGGTCAGCGCCACGCTGCCGACGATGTCCAGTGTCGGCGGGTACGTGGACGGTGCCAGCAGGCTCGGGTCGAGTTGAGCGAGTGTGACGACGACGAAGACGGCGAACACCGCGAGCAGGATCACCACGATCGCGGTCTGGACCCGGTCGATGAACTTGGTGCCCGCGATGTTGATCGCCGCCACGAGCACGACCACGCCGGAGGTGAGTATGCGACTCCACGCACCCGAATCGTCGAAGAACAGTGCGGCGCCGTAACTCCCGAACGAGACGGCCACCATGGCGGTGACGATGAGCGCCGCGAAGTAGAGCAGCCACGACGTGATTGCGGTGATGTGCCCGCGGCCGTACCCCTGGAGCAGGAATGTCACGATGCCGCCCGAGGACGGGTAGCGCGCCCCCAACTTCGCGACGGCATAGCCCTGCAAGGTGGCCACCACGCCGGCAAGGAGGAACGACAGCCACACCGCGGAGCCGGCCACGGCCCCGGCCTCCCCGAGGAGGGCGAAGATGCCGGCACCGACCATCGAGCCGACGCCGAGGAACGCGGCGCCGCGCACGGTCATGGCCTGAGCGCCCGCGGGGGCACCCTCGCCGGAGTCACGTCCGTCGAGGGGTTCACGGGCCATGTCGTCCATGTCATTCATGGTGCAACCGCCACGTCTGCGAAGGGCCGAGATCGGTCGCATCAGTCCGATGTCCAACTGGAGAACTGTGCCGGCCTCGTCCCCGTTACCAAGATGGCAATTGAATTTTACCGGAATTCTGCTGCGGTTTCGGTCCGGGCAGGCGCACAATTCGATTTGGCGGGCCTTCACGCGCCCGTGGGAGGTGGACCGTGGCGATGCGGTGCCGATCGAGCGGAGTGCCCTGAGCAACCGTCGTCATGCGGTCATGGACGCGGCGAGTTCGCAATGCGAATTCGGTTTCTTTGTCTCGAATTTCGGGTGGCAGTCGAAGATCTCCACACTCACCGGAGGGCTCGATGACATCGATCGCGCATCCGACGCCCACGCCGTTCACCGGCGAAGACTACGCCGCCCGAATGGCACGAGTCGTTCACGACGCCGTCGCCGCGGGCTTGGACGGTCTGCTCGTCACGCCGGGACCGGACCTGGTGTGGCTGACGGCGTATCGGCCGACCGCGATCACCGAACGACTCACGATTCTGGTGCTGTGCCCGGATCGGCAGCCGACCATGGTGGTGCCCGCGCTCGAACGACCCGACGCCGAAGGTGCGGACGGGACGGCTGCGGTGTCGCTCGTCGAGTGGTCCGACGGCACCGATCCGTACCAGGTGGCCGGCGCACTGCTCGACCCCACGGGTAGATACGGCGTCTCCGACTCCGCCTGGGCGATGCACCTGCTGGGCCTGCAGCGACAGCTACCGCGCTCGTCGTATGTGGCACTGACCGACGGGATGCCGATGTTGCGTGCCGTCAAGGACCCCGCCGAGCTGGCTCGGCTGTCCGCGGCCGGCGCCGCAGCCGATGCAGTGTACGAGCAGATCGTGCAGACACGTTTCGCCGGTCGGCGAGAGAACGAGGTCGCGGCAGAACTTGCCGGATTGTTGCGCCGATTCGGGCACGAGCAGGTCGATTTCACCGTCGTCGGCTCCGGACCCAACGGCGCGAATCCTCATCACGAGGCCGGTGACCGGAAGATCGAACGCGGTGACACCGTCGTCCTGGACTTCGGCGGCCTGATGTTCGGCTACGGCTCGGACACCTCCCGCACGGTCGCGGTGGGCGAGCCGGCACCCGAAGTGCAGCAGGTGCACGACATCGTCCGGCGGGCGCAGCAAGCGGGCGTCGAGGCCGTCCGACCCGGGATCAGCTGCCAGCAGATCGATCGGGTGGCKCGGTCGGTGATCAGCGACGCCGGCTTCGGCGAGCAGTTCATTCACCGCACCGGACACGGGATCGGGGTCACCACCCACGAGCCGCCGTACATCGTCGAGGGCGAGGAACAGCTCCTCGTCCCCGGCATGTGTTTTTCGATCGAACCGGGCATCTACCTCGCGGGCAGGTTCGGGATCCGCATCGAAGACATCGTCACCGTCACCGAAGACGGCGGACGCCGCCTGAACAACACCAGCCACGACCTGCGGGTTGTCGACTAGGAGGGCAGTGGGATGACACGCAGCAGCGAGGCCGGGAACGCCGACCGCCGGTTCCGGGACAGGTGGATGTCATGAGTGCACCGGACATACCCTCCGACCAGCCGCCCGCTCAGGCCGAGGCCCGCACCCGCGGTCCGGCGGGGTCGTGGATTTCCTGGCTCGCCCTGGCGTTGATGACCACCAGTTCGGTGGCGAGCCTGCGTCCGTCGCCGACGATGGCCGTGTACGGCCTGGCGTGCGTGTTCCTGTACCTCATCCCCGCTCTGGTGTTCCTGCTACCGACATCGCTGGTGTCGGCCGAGCTGGCATCGGGATGGGAAGGCGGCGTCTACAATTGGGTCTCCCGCGGGATCTCCAAGCCGATGGGATTCCTGGCGGTGTGGTGCCAGTTCGCCATGACGATCTTCTACTATCCGAGTCTGCTCGGGTACGTCGCAAGCACGCTCGCCTACGTCATCAATCCGGCCCTCGCGAGCAACGGAGTGTGGACCGCGATAGTCATCATGGTGACCTACTGGTCCGGGGTCTACATCTCCTCGCGCGGAACGAAGGGTGTGGCAGGTCTTTCCAGCGCCGGCCTGATCATCGGCACCCTGGTGCCCGGTGCACTGCTGGTGATTCTGGGAACGGTCTTCCTGGGCCAGGGCAATGCCTCCGCCGCACCGATGACCGCCGACCACCTGCTGCCTGCGTGGGCCGGCCTGGCAAGCCTCGTGTTGATCGTCAACAACTTCCTCTCCTACTCCGGCATGGAGATGAATGCGGTGCACGTGTCGTCCCTGCGGAACCCGGGCAAGGAATTCCCTCGCGCGATGTTCCTGTCCATGGGCCTGGTCCTGGCGATCTTCATCCTGCCCGCGTTGGCGATCAGCTGGGTGGTACCGGCCGAACAGCTGTCCCTGACCGCCGGGGTGATGCAGGCATTCGACGCGGTCTTCGCGGAGTTCGGCTGGCAATGGCTCACACCGGTGATCGGAATCATGCTGGTGGCGGCGTCGCTCGGTGGCATGTTGACCTGGCTCGCCGGCCCGTCCAAGGGCTTGGTGCTCATCTCCCGGCAGGAAGGCTACCTGCCGCCGTTCCTGCAGCGGGTCAACAAGCACGGCGTGCAGCAGAACATTCTGGTCACGCAGGGCCTGGTCACCACAGTGATCGCCCTGCTCTACGCGTTCATCCCCGACGTGTCGAGCGCGTACTGGATCTTCTCGGTGATCACCACGCAGGTGTACCTGATCATGTACCTGCTGATGTTCGTCGCCGCGGTTCAGCTGCGCCGCAAGGCCCCCGACCACCCGCGTGGATACCGGGCACCGATGCTGGTCGGATTGTGCGGGGTCGGGTTCGCCGCCTCACTCGCCGCTCTCCTCATCGGCTTCATCCCGCCGTCGCAGTTCAGTTCCGGCAATGCCGGCGTGTACGTCCTGATCGTCGCCGCGGGAGCACTCGGCCTCGGCCTGCTCGTGCCCTATCTGTTCTACAGGGCCCGGAAGCCCTCGTGGAAGCAACCCGAGGAGAGCGAGTCATGACCACCGCGAAGGAAGCCTCGAGCCGACGCGACCGCATGATCATCTACGGTCTCGTCACCTTCATCATCGTGATCCTCACGATCATCGCCCTGCTCCTCTTCCCCTATGTCTCGTCGAACCGGGAAGCCGACGACAAGGCGGATCAGCTCATCGCGGCCCTCGACCAGGCCGGTGCCCGGACACCGTCGCACGACCAGATCGTCGGGGTGCTAGGGGACGACGGCGGGGCGATCTGCGCCAACCCGAACGCTCCCCTGGCCCGGGCCACGCTGCTGTCCCAGATGGCCAACGGAGCAGGCGGGCCTGGAACCCGGCCCGTCGTCGTGGACGAACGGGTGGTGAAGGGGGAACTGTTGGTCATCCAGATCTACTGCCCCGACAAACTTCCCGAATTCCAGCAGTTCGTCGGCGACCTCGAGACCAGCGACGTGGCGGGTGAGTGAGCGATGAACCTGAGAGAACGCATCAGCGACCTGATGCCGCAGGCGCGAGAAGAACTGACCGAACTCGTCGCCATGCAATCGGTGGCCGACCCCCGCCGGTACCCTCCCGAAGAATGCCACCGTGCGGCCGAATGGGTGCGAGCGAAATTCGCGCAGCACGGCTTCACCGACGCCCGTCTGGAAGAAACGTCCGACGGCAGCCACGCCGTGGTCGGGTCACGCCCTTCCCCGAACCCGCACGCCCCCACCGTGCTGCTCTACGCCCACTACGACGTCCAACCCCCGCTCGACGACACCGCCTGGGAAACACCACCATTCCAGCTCACCGAGCGGAACGGACGCTGGTACGGACGCGGCACCGCCGACTGCAAAGGCAACATCCTCGTCCACCTGACGGCGCTGCGAGCCCTCGGAGCCGAACTCCCCGTGCACCTGAAACTCGTCGTCGAGGGGTCGGAGGAGCAGGGCACCGGCGGTCTTGAAGGCTTCGTCCGCGAAAATGCCGATCTCCTGCGCGCCGACGCGATTCTCGTGTGCGACACCGGTAACGCCGATGTGGGCCTGCCGGCCGCCACCGTCAGCCTGCGGGGACTGGTCAACGTCGTCGTCACCGTCGAAGCACTCACCTCAGATCTGCACTCCGGCATGTTCGGTGGCGCCGCCCCGGACGCCCTCGCCGCGTTGATCGCGATGCTGGCAACGCTGCGAGACGCCAAGGGCAACACCACCGTCAACGGTGTGGACAACACCCAGACCTGGACCGGAGAACTCTACCCGCCGGAACAGTTCCGCACCGACGCCGGAATGCTCGACACCGAATCGTTTCTCGGCGACGGCACCGTCTCCGACATGCTCTGGGCGCGTCCGGCGCTGACCGTCCTCGGCATCGACTGCCCGCCGGTGGTCGGATCGGCGGCCGCGATCGCACCGCGGGCACGCGCCCGCCTGAACCTGCGGATACCGCCCGGGCTCGAACCCGCGCAGGCACAGCGAGCGCTGATCAACCATCTGCACTCCGCGGCGCCGTGGGGGGTGGCCGTCGACGTCGAGGTCGAGGCCTCGGGGGCGCCGTACCGGACCCGCACCGACGGACCTGCCTACCGGGCCCTCGGTTCGGCCATGGAGGAGGCCTACGGCCGGCCCATGGTCATGCTGGGACAGGGCGGCTCCATTCCGCTGTGCAACGTCCTCGCCGACACGTACCCGGACGCCGAGATCATCTTGATGGGCGTCGAGGAACCCCGGGCACTGATCCATGCCCCCAACGAAAGTGTCGACCCCTCGGAGATCGCGGCGATGTCGCTGGTCGAAGCCCGGTTCCTGCAGAACTACGCGAGTATCCGCTCATGACGTCCGCGGCGGGTCCGGCCCGCACCTCACCGCAACTGGGCGCGGCGGTCCTCCTCGTCACCGTCGGGGTGCTCGAGATCCTGCAGGGCCTCTCCGCCGTGTCCAAGGACGAGGTGCTCGTCGTCGAGGCCGGATACACGTACGAATTCGACGTCACCTCGTGGGGGTGGACCCACATCGTGCTCGGGGCGCTGGTCGCCGCGGCGGGTGTCGCTCTGCTCGCCGGGGTGACGTGGGCCCGCGGCGCCGCCTTCGTGATCTGCGGTCTGTCGATCGTCGTCAACTTCCTGTGGCTGCCGTACTACCCGATGTGGGCGATCACCCTCATCGCGCTCGACGCGGTCGTGATCTGGGCTGTGGCGGCCTGGCATCCCACTAGGGTCTGACGTCCGCGTGCTCGGCTCGCCATCTGCTCGGGCTGACCCCGAACCGGCCGCGGAACCACCGTGAGAAGTTGCTCGGCGCCGAGAACGCCAGCATGTCCGCGATCTCGGTGAGGTTCAGCCGCGGATTCGCGACCATCCGTTCGGCGAGTTCGGTGCGGGTGCCGTCGAGGACGGTGGAGAACGACTCTCCACTCTCGGCGAGACGGCGGTGCACGGTTCTCCGGTCGACCCCCAGGCTGCGGGCCACCTGCTCGACGGAACAGCGGCCGGTGGGAAGCAGCAGTTCGATCAACTCGCGGACCCGGCTCACGATCGTCACGTCGTCCGACGGCTCCCACGATTCGAGCAGTTGCTGGGTATAGGGGCGGAGCAGCGGATCGGACATCTTGTTCGGCGCGTTCAGGTCGCCGGCCTCGAGGACGATGCCCGCGAACTCGTGGTCGAACTTCATCGCAGGCCCGAACAACCGGCGGTGCGTCGCGGCGTCGGCCGGGGCCGGGTGCGGGAAGCAGACGGCGAGCGGTTTCCAGCCGCCGCCGAGGAAGCCCCGCAGGAGCCGGTGCAGCACCCCCACCGCCAGTTCCACCGACTGCCGGATGTCGGTGGCCTCCCCCACATCGAGTTCGATTCGCAGAGTCACCAGCCCGCCGCGCTCCGACATCCGGGTCCGCAACGCTTCGTTGTACGTGTGGTCGTAGCGGGTGAGGACACGCAGGGCGCTGCGGACGTCGGGTTCCTCGCGGACGACGAGGCTGAGCGGTCCGAGGTTGGAGAACTGCCTGCGTTCGGCGAGGCGAACCCCGAAATCCGCGTATCCGGATCTGTCCGCCGACTGCTCGAGCAGTCGCGCGATCGCTGCGGCGGGTATCCAGCGGTCCTGCAGACCGAGCCCGGACGGGTCGAGGCCGGCGGCGCGCAGCAGCGGTGCCGGCTCGAGTCCGAGCGACCGGCACAGTTCCACGTACCCGTTCAATGATGCGTAACGCGCGAGAGGTTTCATATCCCGTCCCTGCCCTCTCCCGACACCTGGCCGTGTCCCGAAATGATAGGCGTCCTGTCCCGTCAGGATAAGCATACGACCGGACGCGGCCCTACTGTTAGGTGCATCACAGAGAGACGGCGCGGAGAGCTACCCCACGGCACCGGATCACCCCGGCCCGCCCCGCGAGCAGTTCCGCAGCGGTACCGCGCCGATCATCACGTCGAAGAGGAGAAATACTGTGGCACAGGCTGTTCGGTTCTACGAGCACGGCGCACCCGAGGTCATGCAGTGGGAGTCCGTCGAGGTCGGAGAACCCGGCCCGCACGGGGTCCGGATCCGCCACGAGGCGGTCGGCCTGAACTTCGCCGACACCTACTTCCGCACCGGCCTCTACCCGGCCGAACTGCCCGCGGGCATGGGCGTCGAGGGCGCCGGTGTGGTCGAGGCGGTCGGAACCGGAGTGACCCACGTGCAGGTCGGCGACCGCGTCACCTACACGGGCAGTCCGCTCGGCGCGTACAGCACCGAACGCGTGATGCCTGCCGCCCCGCTCATTCCGCTGCCGTCCGCGATCGGCTTCGACACGGCCGCCGCGATGACGATGCGCGGGCTCACGTCGGCCTACCTGCTGCGCCGCATCGCCCCGCTGAAGGCCGGCGACACCGTGCTGCTCCACGCGGCCGCCGGTGGCGTCGGACTCATCTTCACCCAGTGGGCGAAGCTGCTGGGCGTCAACGTGATCGGCACGGTCTCCACCGACGAGAAGGCCGCGATCGCCCGCGCCCACGGCTGCGAGCACGTGATCGTCTACACCCGCGAGAACGTCGCCGAGCGGGTCCGCGAGATCACCGACGGCGCCGGCGTTCCCGTCGTCTACGACAGCATCGGCCAGTCCACCTTCGAGACTTCGCTCGACTGCCTGTCCCGGCGGGGACTGCTCGTGTGCTTCGGCACGGCGTCGGGACCGATTCCGCCGATCAACGCGATGCAGTTGGCCGTCAAGGGTTCGCTGTTCGTCACCCGGCCCGCGCTCGCCGACTACATCGCGGACCCGGCGGAGCGCGCCGAACTCGCCGGTGAACTGTTCGGCCACGTCGAGGCGGGCCGGATCCGCATCGAGATCAACCAGAGCTACGGACTCGAGGACGCCGTCCAGGCGCACCGCGACCTCGAATCCGGCACCAGCATCGGCTCCTCGGTGTTCCGGCTCTGAGCCTGGCCACCCTTCACCACGACGGAGACACCATCATGAACGACACCGCGCAACTGACGTATTCGCCCGAGCGGCACGCGATCCTCTCCCCCTCCGGTTCGTTCCGGCTGACACCGATGACCTGCTCTCTCGGCGCCGAGTTGTTCGACGTGAACCTCGGCGACGTCTCTCGCGACGACGCCCTGTTCGCCGAACTCCGGGAACTGCTGCTCGAGTACAAGGTTCTGTTCTTCCGCGACCAGGACATGAGCCGGGCGGAGCACGTGGCGCTCGCCGAGCGCTTCGGCCCGCTCGAGGATCATCCCGTCGCGGGCAGCGACCCCGAGTATCCCGGGCTGGTGCGGATCTACAAGGACCTCGACAGCCCGGCCGAGCACTACGAGAACGCCTTCCACTGCGACGCCACCTGGCGTGACAACCCGCCCATGGGGTGTGTGCTCCGGGCCGTCGAGACGCCGCCGGTCGGTGGCGACACCATCTGGGTGAACATGGCCCTGGCCTACGAGAAACTCCCCGACCGGGTGAAGGAGCAGATCGACGGACTGCGCGCCCGGCACAGCATCGAGGCCTCGTTCGGCGCGGCCCAGACGCTGGAGCAGCGGCACGCCCTGCACGATCGCTTCCCCGACGCCGAGCACCCCGTGGTGCGCACGCACCCGGACACCGGCGAAAAGATCCTGTTCGTCAATTCCTTCGCAACCCACTTCGTCAATTACCACACCCCGGACAACATCCGGTACGGCATCGACTACGCGCCCGGCAGCAGCAACCTGCTCAACTACCTGATCAGCCAGGCCTCGATCCCCGAGTACCAGGTGCGGTGGCGGTGGACCCCGAACAGTGTTGCGATCTGGGACAACCGGTCCACACAGCACTACGCCGTCCAGGACTACTGGCCCGCCGTCCGCAAGATGGAACGCGCCGGAATCGTCGGCGACCGGCCCTTCTGAATTTCTCACTTCCCCTAGTCATCAATTCCGATTTCGAAACGGAGAACACCCATGCATTTCCACGACGACGCCCTCTTCCCCGAAAACCAGGAGAAGCTGGTCATCACGTGTGCCCCGTACGGTCCGGAGTGGGAGCCGGACGACTTCCGCGAGGACCTGCCGCTGACGATGGACGAGCACGTGCAGAAGGCGGTGGACTGCTACGAGGCCGGCGCCACCGTGCTGCACATCCACGTCCGTGAACTCGACGGCAAGGGCTCCAAGCGGCTGTCGAAGTTCAACGAACTGCTCGCCGGACTGCGGCAGGCGGTGCCGGAGATGATCCTGCAGGTCGGCGGTTCSATCTCGTTCGCCCCCGAGGGTGAGGGYGCGGACGCGAAGTGGCTCTCCGACGACACCCGGCACATGCTCGCCGACCTCGATCCGGCACCGGATCAGGTGACGATCGCGATCAACACCTCGCAGATGAACATCATGGAGTTGATGACCGCCGACGACATCGCGGGCACCTCGATGCAGCGGCCCGAGCTGGCCGAGGCGTACCGGGAGATGACGGTCCCGGCCGGTCCGGCGTGGGTGGAGGAGCATCTGCGTCGTCTGCAGGCGGCCGGGATCCAGCCGCATTTCCAGCTGTCGAGCATYCCGCAGCTCGAGACGGTGGAGCGGTTGATCCGTCGTGGGGTGTACACCGGTCCGCTGAATTTGACCTGGGTCGGTATCGGTGGCGGCTTCGACGGCCCGAAYCCGTACAACATCATGAATTTCGTGCAGCGGGTGCCGGACGGTGCGTGCCTGACCCTCGAGACGTTGATGCGCAGTGTGCTGCCGGTCAACGCGATGGCGATCGCGATGGGTCTGCATCCGCGGTGCGGCAACGAGGACACGATCTGGGGTCGCAAGGGCGAGAAGATGACGTCGGTCGCGCAGGTCGAGCAGTTGGTCCGGGTGGCCGGGGAGCTGGGCCGGGAGGTGGCCACCGGTAAGGAGGCCCGCGACATCTACCGGATCGGTCAGACCTACGCCGACGCCGACGAGACCCTCGCCAAGCTCGGTTACGCCCCGAACCGCCGTCCCGGCCAGGTCGGCTTCACCCAGCACGCCTGAGTTCCCGCACCTGAGGGGATTTCGTCACGAACGGGGAGGGAGCCGGAGAATTCGCTGCTCCTGCCGAGCACGCCCGGCTCCCTCCCCACACCCTTTACCAATCCTGTCGGCCATAGGAGGCCTCATGGGACCGAACACCACCACCGCCCCGGACACTATCGGCGCGACCGCTGCGCCGGCCCGGCGGTCGCGGGTATACCCCTGGATCGTCTTCGCGCTCACCTTCGGACTGCTGCTGTCGGACTACATGTCCCGGCAGGTTCTCAGCGCCGTCTTCCCGCTCCTCAAAACCGAATGGGCGCTGTCCGATTCACAGCTGGCGTCGCTCAGCAGCATCGTCGCACTCATGGTCGGCCTGCTGACCCTCCCGCTGTCGCTACTGGCCGACCGGTGGGGCCGGGTCAAGAGCCTGCTTCTCATGGCCGTCCTGTGGAGCGCCGCCACGCTGCTGTGTGCGCTCGCCACCAACTACGAGCAGATGCTCGGCGCCAGATTCCTCGTCGGTGTCGGCGAAGCCGCCTACGGCAGTGTCGGCATCGCAGTGGTGCTCAGCGTGTTCGCCCCGCGCGTGCACTCCGCGCTCAGCGGCGCCTTCATGGGCGGCGGATCGTTCGGTTCCGTGATCGGTGTCGCCCTCGGCGGCGTCATCGCCGTCAACCTCGGCTGGCGCTGGTCGTTCGCCGCGATGGCCGTCTTCGGCCTCATCCTCGTCGCCCTGTTCCGTGCCCTCGTATCCGAACGGAAACTGACGGACGCCGCCGTCCTCGACGACCCCGCCGACACACCCACCGGTTTCCGGGCACCGCTCTCGAGCCTCTTCTCCACACCCGCCGTCGTGCTGGCGTACATCGGTGGCGGTCTGCAGATGTTCACCGCGGGCGTCCTGCTGGCGTGGCTGCCGAGCTTCTTCAACCGGTCGTACGGCCTCGCCCCCGACAAGGCCGGCGCAATGGCGTCGATCTTCGTCCTCGCCGTCGGCAGCGGCATGGTGGTGTGCGGCATCATCACCGACCGTGTGAGCCGGGACGATCCCACCAAGAAATGGACCACGGCCGTCGTGTACGGCGTGCTCTCGCTCGTGTTCCTCGGAGCCGGTTTCCAGATGCCGTCCGGTTCCACCCAGCTGATCCTGATCGGCATCGGCGCCTTCTTCTCCGCCGGCTCGTCCGGTCCGATCGCCGCGATGGTCGCGAACCTCACCCACTCCTCGGTGCGTGCCTCGGCCTTCGGCACCCTCACACTCGCCAACAACCTTCTCGGACTGGCACTCGGCCCGTTCGTCGTCGGACTGCTCGCCGACCGCTTCGGCCTCGTCACCGCCCTGCAGATCGCGCCCCTGATCTACGTCGTCGCGATCGTCGCCCTGATTCTCGGCAAACGTGCCTACCCGGCCGGACGCCGCAAGCTCGCCGCCCTTACCGCCATCTCTTAGGAAACTGGAGCCGACCGTGACCACCTCCACCGAACCGACCGTGGTGATCGTGCCCGGACTGCGCGATCACGTCGCCGACCACTGGCAGACGTTGCTCGCCGAGCGACTCGACAACGTGCGGACGGTGCCGCCGCTCGAGCGGGACAAGCTCAGTCTCGCCGCGCGGATCGCCGCCCTCGACACCGTTCTCACCGACATCGACGGTCCGGTGGTGCTCGTCGCGCACAGCGCGGGCGTGGCGATCACGGTGCACTGGGCCCAGCAGGCGTCCCGTCCCGTTCAGGGCGCCCTGCTGGCCACCCCACCGGACTTCGAGGAGCCGCTGCCCGCGGGCTACCCCGCACGCGGGGACCTCGACGCGAACGGCTGGAACCCCGTCCCCCGGCGCCGGCTCCCGTTCCCCAGCATCGTGGCGGCGAGCACCGACGACCCGCTGGCCCGGTTCCGTCGGGTCGCCGGGATGGCCGAATCGTGGGGCAGCAAGCTCGTCGACCTCGGCGCCGTCGGTCACCTCAACCCGGCCGCCGGCTACGGGTACTGGCCGTACGCCGAAGAGCTGCTCCGCGAGCTGATCAACTCGACCGCCGCCACCGCCGCGTCGTTCGCGTAGCGCGACGGCACTGTTCCCCCGACGAGAAAGTTCACCGTGCTCAACCTCTCCGTACTTCTCGAAGACTCGGCCCGCCGATTCCCCGACCGCGTCGCCCTGGTGCTCGGTGACCAGCGGATGACCTACGCCGACCTCGACGCCCAGTCGAACCGGGTCGCGAACCTGCTGGTGTCGGCGGGCATCGAACCCGGCGACACGATCGCGCTGTCGTGCCCCAACATTCCGCAGTTCCCCGTCGTCTACTACGGCATCCTCAAGGCGGGCGCGGTGGTCGTGCCGCTCAACGTTCTGCTCAAGGATCGTGAGATCGCGTATCACCTCGACGATTCCGATGCCAAGGCCTACTTCTGCTACGAGGGCACCCCCGAACTGCCGATGGGCGAGTACGGACTGTCCGGCTTCGCGCAGAGTCCCCGCTGCCGCGCCCTGTTCCGCATCACCACCGACCCGGCCGCCCCCGCCATGATCGACGGCGTCGGGACGCTCGCCGACGCCCTCGCGCGGCACGACAGCAACTTCGACGCCGTGGTCCGCGAACCCGGGGACACCGCCGTCATCCTGTACACGAGCGGCACCACCGGAAAACCCAAGGGCGCCGAACTCACCCACGCCAACATGGCGCTGAACGCGCTGACCGCCAACCGGCTGTTCGACAGCACACCCTCGACCCACGACCGGTATCTGGTGACGCTGCCGCTGTTCCACTCCTTCGGCCAGACCGTCACCCTCAACGCAGGCATCTCGGTGGGCGCGACCCTCGTGCTGCTGCCCCGGTTCGAGGCCCGGGCCGCACTCGACCTCATCGAACGGGAGGACATCACCGTCTTCGCGGGTGTGCCCACCATGTACTGGGGTCTGCTCGGCGCCCTCGACGAACATCCCGTCGACATCGACCGCATCGCCCGGAACATGCGCCGTGCCATCTCCGGCGGCGCCGCGCTGCCGGTGGAGATCCTCACCCGGTTCGCCGACCGGTTCGGGGTGCAGATCCTCGAGGGCTACGGGCTGTCCGAGACGTCGCCACTCGCGACGTTCAGCGATCCCGCTCTCGAACCCCGGCCCGGATCGATCGGCGTTCCCGTCTGGGGCATCCAGGCGCGTCTCGTCGACAAGGAGTGGAACACCGTCACCGGGACCGATCAGATCGGTGAGATCGCGCTGCGCGGTCACAACATCATGAAGGGCTACTACAACCGCCCCGAGGCCACCGCGGAAGTGCTGCGCGACGGCTGGTTCCGCACCGGCGACCTCGCGCGGGTCGACGAGGACGGCTTCTACTACATCGTCGACCGCGCCAAGGACCTCATCGTGCGCGGCGGTTTCAACGTCTATCCCCGCGAGATCGAGGACGTCCTCATCGGGCACGACGCCGTCTCCCTCGCCGCCGTCGTCGGTGTCCCCGACGACAGCCACGGCGAGGAGGTCAAGGCCTACGTCATCCTCGAACCGGGCGCACAGATCACCCCCGGCGAGCTGATCGCCTGGTCCAAGCAGCAGATGGCGAGCTACAAATACCCTCGCACCGTCGAATTCGTCGACTCCCTGCCGATGACCGCCACCGGCAAGATCCTCAAACGCGAACTCGGCCGCACGCCGGCCGCGCTCTGACTCACTCCGCACTCTGACATCTCAGAGCACACTTCCATCGAAAGCTCCGCCCATGAGTACGTCGTCCCCCACTCCGACGACCCCCGACGAGCTGACCGCTCCCCTCGACCTCCTCCTCACCCGCGGAACCCGCGGCGTCGCCGCCCGCATGCTCCCCGACAGCTCCTGGAGCCGGTTCGGCATCAGCCTCGCCGGCAGGCCCCGCACGGTCGCCCTGCGCGGCGGCGCCCTCGTCCGTGAACTCGGTGCGATCGTCGCCGGCACGTCCGACCGGGCTCCCGCCAAGGCGGACAAGCGTTTCGGCGATGCCGCGTGGCAGCAGAATCCCGCCCTGCGGCGGGCCATGCAGGCGTATCTCGCCACCTCCCACACCGCCACTGCCCTGCTCGAGGACGCCGACCTGGACTGGCGCGATCACGAACGGATGCGGTTCGTCTTCGACAACCTGGTCGAAGGTCTGTCGCCGACCAACAATCCGTTCCTCAGCCCGCTCGGGTGGAAGGCCATGGTGGACACCGGCGGACTCAGTGCGGTACGCGGCGTCCGGGCCTTCCTCCGCGACATGCAGTCGAGTCCGCGGGTGCCTGCCATGGTCGAACCCGACGCGTTCGAGGTCGGGGAGCACGTGGCGGCGACGAAGGGTGCCGTGGTCTTCCAGACCCGCACGTTCGAGCTGATCCACTATGCGCCGCAGACGGAGACGGTCCACGCCACACCGCTGCTGATCGTCCCGCCCGTCATCAACAAGTACTACATCCTCGACATCGCACCGGGCCGCAGCCTGATCGAGCACCTCGTGCAGCAGGGACAGCAGGTCTTCGCGATCTCCTGGCGCAACCCCCACGCCCGGCACCGGGACTGGGGTGCCGACACGTACGGTGCCGCGATCCTGGAAGCTCTCGACGCGGTGCAGTGCATCGCCGGAACCACGAGCGCGCACGTCCTCGGCACCTGCTCGGGCGGCATTCTCGCCGCCATGGTCGCCGCACACCTCACCGAGATCGGCGAGGGCGACCGTATCGCCGGCCTCACCCTGGCCGTGACCGTTCTCGATCAGACCCGCGCCGGAACGGCGTCGGCCATGATGAGCGAGCGTGCCGCTGCCGCGGCGATCCGGGACTCGGCCGCGAAGGGATTCCTCGACGGTCGCACGCTCGCGGAGATGTTCGCATGGCTGCGTCCCACCGATCTGGTCTGGCGGTATTGGGTCAACAACTACGTGCAGGGCCGGTCTCCGGCCGCGTTCGACGTGCTGTTCTGGAACTCGGACACCACCCGCATGGCGGCGGCACTGCACCGCGACCTCGTGCTGCTCGGCCTGCGCAACGCGCTGACGATCCCCGGTGCCGCCACCATGCTCGGCACGCCCGTCGACCTCGGCACGGTGACCGCGGATTCGTACGTGGTCGGCGGGTCCGCCGACCACCTCTGCCCGTGGCAGTCGACGTACCGCAGCGCTCGCCTCCTCGGCAGCAAGGACGCCCGGTTCGTGCTGTCGTCGAACGGACACATCGCCTCACTCGTGAACCCGCCGGGCAACCCGCGGGCGTCGTACCGGTTCGGCGAACCGGCCTCCGACACGCCGGACGCGTGGCTCGCCACCGCGGAGACTGCGACGGACTCGTGGTGGACCGATTACGCGCACTGGCTCGCCGAACGCAGCGGACCCGACGTCGACGCACCGCACAGCCTCGGTGCCCGGCAGTACCCGCCGCTGGCGCCCGCCCCCGGCACCTATGTGCACCACTCCTGACCCGCTCGTCACCGACAGAGGAACACCATGACCCTGCATCTCACCCATCCCGCCGAACTCGTCGAGTCGGTCGGCCGGACCATCGGAACCACTGGCCCCTACAAGGTCCTGCAAGACCAGGTGAACCTGTTCGCGGAGGCGACCGGCGACTTCCAGTGGATTCACACCGATCCGGATCGCGCCGCCGACGGACCCTTCGGCGGCACCGTCGCACACGGCTATCTGACGCTGTCGCTGGCGCCGAGCATCCTCGCGGAGGCACTCACCGTCGACGGCGTCGACGCCGCCCTCAACTACGGACTGAACAAGGTCCGGTTCCCGGCGCCGCTTCCGGTCGGATCCGTCCTGCGCGCCACCGTGGCTCTCACCGCAGCCGAAAAGAAGCCGGCCGGCGTCGAAGCAGTGTTCCGGCTGACCTACGAGATCGACGGCGGAACCCGTCCGGTGTGCGTCGCCGACGTCGTGGTGCTCTACACGTGACGGTGACCGAACTGTTCGGCAGCCGCGACCGGTTCGAGGACAGGGTCGTTCCGGTGTGCGGGCTGCGGATCCGGGTGCGGATCCGCACCGGCACCGGGGTGCCCCTGGTGCTGTGCAACGGCATCGGGGCCGGCCTGGAAGTGCTCGAACCGCTGGTCGCCGCACTGGATCCGACCGCGACGATCATCAGCTTCGACGTCCCGGGCACCGGAGGTTCACCTGCCTCCCCGGTTCCGTACGCAATCCCGGCCCTCGCCTGCGGTCTGAGCCGGTTGCTCGACGAGATCGGGGTCGGCACCGTCGACGTCCTCGGGTTGTCGTGGGGCGGAGCGCTGGCCCAGCAGTTCGCCCTGCAGCACCCGCGGCGCTGCCGTCGTCTCGTCCTCGTCGCCACCGGCACCGGCGCCCTCATGATTCCGGGTCATCCGCGCGTGCTCTCGAAGATGCTGACCCCGAAGCGGTTCACCGATCCCGCCTACGCGTCGGCCGTCGCCGGCGACCTGTACGGCGGCGCCGCCCGCCGCGCCGGCGGCGACGGTGACGTGGCGCGGATCTTCGGGAAGCAGCGGCAGGCCGGCTCCCGGGTCGGCTATCTCCACCAACTCCTCGCGGGCGCCCTGTGGACGAGCCTTCCCGTCCTGCCGCTGATCCGGCAGCCCACGCTCGTCGTGGCGGGCACCGACGACCCGATCATTCCCGTCCTGAACGCGCGCATCATGAACGCACTGCTGCCACACGCGACGTTGCACATCCACGCCGGCGGGCACATCGACATCGTCACCGACGCATCCGGACTCGCACCGGTCGTCGCCGGGTTCCTCGCACACCCGGAAACGGGTGAATCCACGTAGGACGCCCCCTGCACGTGGGAGACTCGGGTCTGGGAATCACCGCTCGGCGCGACACCGCAGTGGCCGGTCGGCACAGGAGGCGCCCGTGTCCGAAGACCGAACCAACAGCTCGGGTACCAACCTGGAGGGGTCGCAGCGGCTGCTCGCCCTGCTGCTGGCGATGGCGATGTTCGTGCTCGTCGTCGACACCTCACTGATGAACGTGTCGATCTCAGCCGTGGTCCGCGACCTCGACACGACCGTCAGCGGCGTCCAGGCGGCGATCGCACTCGAGGCACTGGTGTCGGCCGCGTTCATCCTGATCGGCGGCAAGGTCGGCGACCTGATCGGACGCAAACGGGCGTACGTGATCGGTCTGCTCGGGTATGCCGTGGGCGCATCCGCGATGGCGCTCGCGCAGAGCCTGACCGCGATCATCGTGTTCTGGGCGATCCTCGGCGGAATCGGTGCGTCACTGCTGTTGCCCGCCATGCAGTCCCTGATCCACGGCAACTTCGAAGGTGCTGCGCAGAAGAAGGTCTACGCGCTGGTCGGCGCGGCGGCGGCGATCGCCGCCGCAGTCGGACCGCTCCTCGGAGGTTTCATCACCACCTTCCTGTCGTGGCGCGTCGCATTCGTGCTCGAGGTCGTCATCATCGCGATCGTGCTGTCCGGGATCCGACTCGTCCGCGACGTGCCGTACACCGGGCCCCGGGGAATCGACCCGGTGGGTGCGGGCCTCTCCGTCCTCGGGATGGGCGGCATCGTGCTGGGAATCCTCGTGTGGCAGGAAGGCGGCGAAGCGGTGGCCGCCCTGCTGGTCGTGGGTGCGCTGGCGCTGGCCGGACTGGGGTACTGGCTCGTCCGCCGGAAGCGTCGCGGGGAACCGCCGCTGCTGGACCCCGATCTGTTCCGCTCCACAGTGTTCCGACTGGGAATCTCACAGCAGATGCTCCAGCAGATAGCGTTGGGCGGCACGATGATCGCCCTTCCGATCTACCTCCAGATGGTGCTCGAGTACAACGCGATGCAGGCGGGACTGTCACTCGCCCCCCTCTCGCTCAGCATGTTCGGCGTGGCGCTGCTGGCGGGCAAGAAGGCGGGAGATCGCAGTCCGAGCAGCATCATCCGCTGGGGATTCGTCCTCGTCACGATCGGCGTCGCAATACTGATCCCGATCGTGCCGCGGGCCGAGTTCGGCTGGGCATTGCTGCTCCCGCTGGCAATCGCGGGCTCGGGGCTGGGTTTGCTGGTATCCCAACTCAACAACTACACGCTCGCCCCGATCTCGGAGGAGCACGTCAGCGAGGCGGCAGGCGCGAACTCCGCAGCGGGATCGTTCGGGCTGTCGTTCGGACTGGCGTTCGCCGGCGCCATCATGCTGGCGACACTGTCCATCACGTTCACCGCCATGGCGCAATCGAGCACCGTCCTCCCGCCGGCCGACCAGCAGCACGTGGCGCAGGTACTCGAGGACGACGCCGAGGTCATGAGCAACACCCAACTCGAACAACTCCTCGTCGGCCAGCCACCCGAGATACGAGACGAGGTGGTCCGAATCAACACCGACGCACGGCCACTCGCCCTGCAGGTGGCGCTGCTCGTACCCCTCCTCGCCGGTCTCGCCGGACTGCTCAACTCGTTCCGCATGAGACGAGAACAGGACCCCGCGCCGCCGCAACCGTGACGACGGGTCAGCCGTCCGCCCCCATCTCGGCGAGCACGGTCCGCAATCGCTCGTTGTCCGCCGGGGTCCAGCCGTCYGGCGCCAGGATCGCGCTCCACGCATCCGCGATGTCGACGACGTAGGTATGCCCGTGCCCGTCGGGGACGCCCGTCGACACCGCCATGTCCGCCGCAACTTGGAGGAACGTCACGAACGGGAACCATTGCGTGCTGTCCAGGACGTCGTACCCGCGCTCCTCCTTCAGCCAGTCGGGCTCGCTCACCAGCAGCTCCGGCGACCACCAGACGATCGGGTCGGACGCGTGCTGCAGGTACACCATCCGTGGCTTCCCCCACGGGGTGTCGGGGCGGGGCAGATCCTCCGGCGCCCGCGCACCGAAGCGCACGGTCTCGCCCTGCTCGTAGATCGGAAGCCATTCGGGTGAGCCGGGATCCCGGTTGGTCGTCACGTCGGTCCAGATCTCGTTCGCGTTCGGCGGTCCGGTGAACAGAACGCCGTCGGAACGCGCCTCGACGTCGTCGACGCTGCCGAACGCGCTCTCGCCGCCGAAGGAGCCCAGGCTCTCCCCCATCACGACGAGTTTCGGACGGGTCTCCGGTGGCAACTGCTTCCACTTGTCGTACACCGCGTCGAATTGCGCCTCCCCCGCCTGGCGGGCCCGCTCCTTGTCCACCAGGAACGACAGCCAGCTGGGGAGATACGAGTACTGCAACCCGACGATCGCGGTGTCGCCGTTGTACATGTACTCGAGTGAGGAGGCGAGGCTCTCGTTGATCCATCCGGTGCCGGTGGTTGTCGCCACGCCGATCACCGCGCGATCGAACCCGCCGGCCCGTTCGAGTTCGTCCGCTGCCAGTTGGGCGCTCTCCCGGATCGAATCGCCACCGCTGGCGAGCCCGGCGTAGGTCCGGATCGGCTCCAGTGCGGGCCGTCCACCGTTGAAGGCGGACAGTTCCTCGACGGTCGGGCCACGCGAGATGAACGACCGACCCTGCCTTCCCAGCGAATCCCACGTGACCAGCGATTCCGGTCCGCCCGAACGCAGCGTCGTCGTCGGCGGTTCGTCACCGGCCTTGGTCTCCTGGTTCACCGCGGCGAACGAATTGTTCAGACCGGTCATGATCACGCGGACCGCCACCCCGTTGAGGAGTGCGAACAACAGCGCTACCGCCAGCACGCCGATCACGGTCGCCGAGATCCGTCGCGGCACGACACGGCTGATCTTGCGTTCGACCCACCGCACCGCCCGCAGCAGCAACCGGGAGATCGCAACCAGCAGCACGAAAATCAATACCGCCACGATCACCGTCACGACGTAGCCCGTCCACGGGAACGATGCGGCGCTCATGAGTGCCCGAAGCTGATCCTGCCAATTCGCGAACCACACCAGCATCGCCGCGGTGCCGACGAGCCCGATCACCAACGCCCCCCGCCGAACCCAGGTCTTCACGCGCGCCGACGGCTCCCGCCGCACGAGATGACGAACCAGAACGGAACCCAGAAATCCGAGGGCGTAGCCGACCGCCGCCGAAACACCGGTGACCAATCCCTGGAAGAACGGACCCCGCGGCAGCAACGTCGGCGTCAACGACAGCCACACGAACAGCACGGCAACGACCAGTCCCCCGAACGCATACCGGTCCGGCAGCCAGCGACGGTACTGCTGGGGCGGTCGTGACGATCCGGATTCGTCGGTCATCTCATCCTCTCCGTGACGGGGCGGACGCGACGATTCCCTCGTGCCGCGTTGGGAACAACGACCTAAATGCTCTCCTCGTAGCCCGGATGCCACGTCGCCACGGCCCAGATCACGAACACGTCGAGCAGAATGATGACGATCGACCACAACGGGTAGTGGGGCAGCCACAGGAAATTAGCGAGTATCGACAACGCGCAGAKCACCATKGCKCCGACACGGGCCCACGTCGCACCGGTGAACAGCATGACGCCGACGAGCGCGACGATCACGCCGAGCACGAGGTGGATCCACCCCCACGCCGTCGTGTCGAACTGGTAGACGTATTCCGGCCCGGCCACGACCAGGTCGTCCTTCATCAGCGCCGAGATACCCGAGAGCACATGCAGTATTCCGATAGTGAGCAAAACTATCGCTGCCACCATGGACGTGGCGGCGGCGACCCCCTGCTTGGCCAACGATTGATCGGACATGACGATCCCCTTCCCCGGATATGCGGTGGGATGCAGACATTGTCTGCCGCCGCGTCGCGCAAGGTCAACATACGCCCGGTACCGGAATCTCGCTGACAGCAGCAATCCGACGGGGGATACTCGTTATACCAGTTCATTTCGTACGTTGACGAAAGAGGAACGGTCATGTCCGAGGAATCACTGGTCAAACAAGGTGTGGCAAAGGGAACCTCGATGGGCGGGGCGGTTCTCCTCGTCACCGTCGGCGCGCTCGAATTCCTCCAAGGTATCTCCGCAATCGCCAAGGACGACGTCATCGTCGTCGGCGTCGAGTACACCTACAAATTCGACGTCACCGCGTGGGGATGGTTCCATCTCGTACTCGGCGTGATCGTGGCCGCCGTCGGCATCGCGTTGTTCACCGGAGCGACCTGGGCCCGCGTCGGAGCCATGGTGCTCTGCGCCGTCTCGATCTTCGTCAACTTCCTCTGGCTGCCGTACTACCCCCTGTGGGCGATCACGATCATCGCGTTGAATGCGGTAGTGATCTGGGCGGTTGCCACCTGGAACCCAGACGAGGCCTGACCGACCATGAACGAGGCCTCGAGCGCGGACGCGCTCGGCAAGGACGAACGCGCCGAACTACTCCGGTTGCGCGACGAAGTCACCACACTGCGAGCCCAGGCGGCAGGTGAAGCTGCCGGTGTTCCCGCCGAACCGGTTTCCCGCCCACCCCACAACGGGCTGCGCTGGACCGCGGTGACGATCCTGCTCGTGCTGGTCGCCGTCCTCGCGGTCGCGTCGGTCACCGCCCGCTTCACCCGCAGCCAGATCCTCGACACCGACCGCTACGTGAGCACGGTCGCGCCGCTGGGCTCGAATCCCGCACTGCAGGCTGACATCACCAACCAGATCACCGACGAGATCTTCGCGCGCGTCGACGTCGAGGGTCTCACCACCGAAGCCCTCACCGCGCTGACCGACATGACGAATCTCGCCGCGAACGCGCCGCGCCTCGACAAGGCGGTCGTCGGCCTCGCACCGGTGCTCACCAGCCAGGCCAAGAACTTCGTCCACGACACCGTCAGCTCGCTCGTGCGATCCCAGCAGTTCGAAGACCTGTGGATCCAGGCGAACCGGGCCGCACACAACGCACTCGTGGCAGTGATGACCGGAAACTACGGCCTCAGCTCCGTGGAGGTCGACCAGAGTGGCACCGTCAGCATCTCCCTCGGCACCGTCATCGACCGCGTGAAATCGGAACTCGCCGGCCGCGGCTTCGCGTTCGCCGACAAGATCCCGTCGGTGGACAAGCAATTCGTGCTCTTCCAATCTCCCGAACTCGTGAAGGCGCAGCGCGCCGTCCGCGCACTCGACAAGGCGTCGGCCATCCTGCCGTGGCTGGGCATCGCCTGTGCCGCCGCTGCCGTGGCCGTCGCACCCACCGGCAGGAGGCTCCGCGCTCTCGCCCTTGCGGGACTCGCGATCGCTCTCGGAATGCTCGCTCTCGCAATCGGCATTCTCATCGGACGGGCCATCTATCTCGACAGCGTCCCACCTGACATCCTGTCGCCCGATGCGGCGACGGCCGTCATCGACACGGTCCTCGTCCCGCTGCGGACGAGCCTGCGCGCGGTCGCGGTACTGGGCCTGGTGATCGCACTCGGCGCCTACCTCATCGGTGGCTCGTCCTCGGCGACCGCCGTGCGTCGCGGCTACGGGCAGGCACTCGACTTCGTTCGGCGGTCCGGCAGCGGCCGGCCACCGAACGAGGTGGAGCGGTGGGCCTACCAGCTCCGCATTCCGTTGCGCTGCGCGGTGATCGGTATCGCCGCAGTACTGCTGATGTTCTGGCGCTACCCCACCGGACTGGTCGTGCTGTGGATCGTCATCATCGGCCTGCTGGCACTCGTGGCGATCGAGTTGCTCATCCGTCCGGCCCGCACTTCCGCCGCGGCGACGGACGCTATGCCAGCGTCTTCGCCTTGATCGACTGAGTGACGTCGGCACTCGGCGAACGCGGCCAAACCGAACGCGCGCCACACCCTCGAAACCGTCGATTGCGAGATATCGGAATGCTCGGCCATCGAGCGTGTGGACCAGTGTGTGGCGTTCTTCGGTGTCGTTTCGAGGGTCGAGGTAATCAGATCCTTGATCTTGTCGTCGTCGATCGTCCTCGGTTCAACCCCAGCCTCTGCGCCACTTCGGTATTCGATCCACCATCGGCAGCAGCAAGGATGATGCGCGACCGTACCGCCAAACCTGCAGCGGTCTTGCGTCGCCGCGCCCACAGGGACACTAGTGAAGGCGCAGCGCAGCCGCCGCAGCTTCGGGCAGCCGCGGCGACGGACGCTGCTATGCCAGCGTCTTCGCCTTGATCGACTGGAACTCGGCCTCGGTGATCGCGCCGGAGTCGAGGAGCGCCTTGGCATCCGAGATCTGCTGAGCCGGAGACTGCCCGGCGACATCCCGAATGTAGGTGTCCTGCGCCTGCTTCACTTGCTGGGCGGCAGCCATCGACCGCTTCGCCATGCCGTCGCTGTTGACGATCAGGTAGATCAGCGCCGACAGGAACGGAACGAAGAACAGGAAGAAGATCCAGATCGCCTTCACCCACCCCGAAGTGTCGCGGTCCCGGAACAGATCCGTGATGATCGAGAACAGCACGGTCAGGTACGCCACGAAGGCGAAACAGACGAAGATGAACCAGAAAAACTCCCAGAAGCCTTCCATTTTCAGTGCTCCGTCCACTCGGTGTTGCGGTCAGGAGGCCAGGATCTTGGCCTTCTCTGCGTTGAATTCTTCCTCGGTGAGGACCCCCTGAGTGCGGAGTTCACCGAGTTGTTTCAGGGCCGCAATACGATCCGTGCCAACGGCCGGCGGTGCGGGTTGCGCCGGCGGAGGCGGCGGAGGCGGAGCCTGCTGCTGCGGGGCCGGCTGGTTCCCCGCCCACCGCTGCCCTTGTCGTCGGGAGACCCGGTTGGAGACGGCGGTCGCGGTACCCGCCACGACGGCGGTCCGGGCGATCCCGCGCAGAAGTCCTGGCATGATGTGCTCCTCAGCTCTGGATTCGGCAGCCTGTCAGCTGGAGGCGTCGAGCGCGTCGAGCGCCGCCAGAATGCCTTGGACGGGGATGCGCCCGGATGCCACGAGCTGGGCCCCTTCGCGCCGCAGAGCGGAGGCGAACGGTGCGGCCCAACAATTCTCATAGACGAGAATCGCCCCGGAACACCCGGGCTCGAGCACGGCCGCGGCTTCCTCGAGGTCGGTGCGGTCGATCAGGCCCGTTGCCGCTTCGGCGAAGAGCGTCACGTCCACTCCGCCCTCGAACCCGAGGTCCTCGATCGCGATACCGGACAGCGCTCCGTCGGGTTCCTTACGGACGAAGATCAGGTCGAGTACCCGGATGATGTTCCGATCGACGAGATCGATCAGCAGTGGTAGTGCCGAACCGTCGGGTTTCCGGTCTGCGGGGAACTCCACGACGAGATAGTCGATGGGCCCGAGTACATCCAGATCGTTGTCGTTCACCGCAGGACCTCTCTTCTGAAGACAGCAGCGGCAGCCACACGGGCCTGCGCTCAGTATCCATGAGCCGGTGCGGAACCGCTAGAGTACAAAGTCACCCGACCGATTCCGTCGCTGTCGCACGGGCGGCGAGGTCGCGCCGAGCCGCCTTCTCGACGAGAAGGGGGATGAAGTCGCGAACGCGGCTCTCCGCCAGTCGTTTGTGGACGGTGCGCACGATGTGCTCGATGTCGACCGACGAGACCGACGGGTATCGAGTGATCAGGCGCTCGATGACCTTTTCGACTTGAAGCAGTTCGTCCTCCCCCGTCATCGATCAATCGTCATCCCGGCGGGCGGCTACCGTCAAGACACGAAATGAACTCTCGAACAACGCGGTTCGGTTCCGCTCCGCGCATGTGCGGGATCCTGGAATGAATCCAGTATCCGACTCCGTCCGGAAATATCGTTTCACGACTGCGGCGGGGGTGGAACGGCGGACAATGGGGGTACCGGGCCGCCGGCTCGCGGTAGAGAACTCGCGGTAGAGAAAGGGACTGTCATGTCCGAGACATCATCGGTCAAACAGGGCGTCGCGGCAGGCACCTCGATCGGGGCAGCCATCATCCTCGTCACGGTCGGCATCATCCAGTTCTTCCAAGGGGTCGCCGCGGTCGCCGAGAACGAAGTCTTCGTCGTCGGTATCGAATACGTCTACAAGCTGGACCTGACGACGTGGGGCTGGATCCACATCGTGCTGGGCATCGTGATCCTGGGGGTCGGCCTCGCGCTGTTCACCGGAGCGGGCTGGGCGCGGGTGTCGGCGATCGTGGTCGCGGCCGTGTCGATTCTCGCCAACTTCCTGTGGCTGCCGTACTACCCGTGGTGGTCGCTGCTCATCATCGCACTCGACGTCGTCGTCATCTGGGCCGTGTCGACCTGGAAGCCGGAACAGGTCTGATCACCCGGCAAAGCGGGAGAAACCGTGGGAAAGAAGAGCAAGGACAGGGCCGGGGCCGAGCTGTCCCGGCCCGACGGCGCCGAGCCGTCCGCACCGATGAAGAACAAGGAGTACCGGCGACTCCTGAAACCCCTCCATGCCGAACTCGTCGCGCTGCAGGAGTGGGTGAAGTCATCCGGCGCGAAGGTGTGCGTCGTCTTCGAGGGCCGTGACACCGCGGGCAAGGGCGGCGTCATCAAGGCGATCACCGAACGGGTGAGCCCGCGGGTGTTCCGGGTGGTCGCGCTGCCGGCCCCCACCGAGCGCGAGAAGTCGCAGATGTATGTGCAGCGGTACCTGCCGCACCTGCCCGCCGGCGGAGAGGTCGTCATCTTCGACCGAAGTTGGTACAACCGCGCGGGGGTCGAACGGGTGCTCGGCTTCTGCACCGAGGAAGAAACGGAGCACTTCCTCCAACTGATCCCGACGGTCGAACGCTCGATCGTCGACTCGGGAGTCATCCTGCTCAAGTACTGGCTGGAAGTGAGCGAGGAACAGCAGACGATGCGCCTGCAGAGCCGGATGGACGACCCCCGGAAGTACTGGAAGCTGTCGGAGCTCGACCTGAAGTCGTACAGCCGCTGGTACGACTACTCCCGCGCGCGGGACGAGATGTTCCATCTCACCGACACCGGCTGGGCGCCGTGGTACGTCGCGATCAACGACGACAAGAAACGCGGACGGCTCAACGTCATCAGCCACTTGCTGAGCCAGGTCCCGTACGAGCCGCTGGACCGCCCCGACCTCACCCTGCCGAAGCGGCAGAAGGCGGAGGGCTATCAGGAACCGGGGCAACCCCTGCACTGGATCCCCACCCCGTACTGAGGATCCGAGCCGGAAAGGACGAGCGGTCATGGTCTCGACGGAATCCGCGCAGACGCACACGGCCTGGTACGCCCAGGACGCCGATGCCGTCGTCGCCGCGACAGCATCCGATCGGCAATCAGGCCTGACGGCCGGAGAGGTGGACGAACGGCGCCGACGGCACGGTCCCAACGAGATCGCCTCGGAGCCGGGCCCGTCCGCGTGGGCGATCGCGCTGCAACAGCTGAAGGATCTGATGAACCTGATGCTGGTCGCTGTGGCGATCGTCAGCGTCGTCATCGGCGAGGTCTCGACCGCGATCATCGTCGCGGCACTCGTCGTGCTCAACGTCGTGCTGGGCACGCGGCAGGAACTGAAGGCGCGCGCCAGCGTCGACGCGCTCGCGAAGATGCAGACACCGCAGGTGCGGGTGACCCGGGACGGGACTCTCCTGCAACTCGCCGCCACCGGCCTCGTACCGGGCGACATCGTGCAACTCGAGGCCGGCGACGTCGTCCCCGCCGACGGCCGATTGCTCACGTCGGCGACCCTCGAGACCCAGGAGGCGGCACTGACGGGTGAGAGCGCACCCGTCCCGAAGGACACCCAGACCCTCGGCGCCGCCGACGTGCCCCTCGGCGACCGCAGCAACATGGTCTTCCAGAACACGTCGGTCACCCGGGGCACCGCGACCATGGTGGTCACCGAAACCGGAATGAACACCCAGATGGGCCAGATCGCGTCGATGCTGTCGGCCGTCGCGCCGAGCAAGTCTCCGCTTCAGCGCGAACTGAATTCGCTCACCAAGGTGCTCGGCATCATCGCGTGGACGGCGGTCGCGCTCATCGTGATCCTCGGGGTGATCCGCGGACAGAGCCTGACGACGGTGCTGCTGCTGGGCATCTCCATGGGAGTGTCCGCGATCCCGACCGGCCTGCCCACGTTCGTGCAGGCGATGCTGGCCTTCGGTGCCCGTCAACTGGCCGAGGCGAAAGCCGTCGTGAAGAACCTCACCGACGTCGAGACCCTCGGCGCCACCAGCGCGATCAACTCGGACAAGACCGGCACGCTGACGATGAACCAGATGACCGTCCGGTCACTGTACTTCCACGGCCGGTGGTACACCGTCGACGGCGAGGGATACAGCAAGACGGGCCGGATCACCCAGACCGCAGGCGAGGCCGCCCCCGACTTCACCCTGCTCGCCTACGGGCTGTGCCTCGACAGCGACGCCACCGTCTCCGACACCGGTGACGTCGTCGGCGATCCGACGGAGGCCGCGCTGGTCGTGCTCGCGGCCAAGATCGGCGTCGACGCTCCGCTCACCCGGCGCACGTATCCCCGCATCGCGGAAGTGCCGTTCGACTCCGCGTACAAGTTCATGGCGACGTTCCACCACCTCCAGGTCGACGGCAGCACCCAGTTCGTCGAACTCGTCAAGGGCGGCCCCGACGTGGTCCTCGCCCGCTGCGCCACCGCCTTCCTGCCGGGCAGGCACGCGGTGCCACTCGACCAGGTCCGGGACGAACTGACCGCGGCAAACCGGGAGTTGTCCGAGAAGGGTCTCCGCGTGCTGGCGTTCGCCGCCCGCAGGCTCGACGGGCAGGAGGACGCCGCGGCGGCCGACCCCATGTCGTTCGTCGAGGACCTCACGTTCGTCGGGATGGTCGGCATCATCGACCCGCTGCGGCCGGAGGCGATCGACGCCGTGCGCACCGCCCACGCAGCAGGTATCGAGGTCCGCATGATCACCGGCGACCACGCGATCACGGCGTCGGCGATCGGTGCCGAACTCGGCCTCGGCCCCGGCGCGATCGGCGGTCCCGAACTCCAGGCCATGACGGACGAGGACCTCACTGCGGCCCTCCCGCGCCTGCACGTGTTCGGCCGCGTGACCCCACAGGACAAGCTCCGTCTCGCCGACATCATGCAGCGGAGCGGTGCGGTGGTGGCGATGACCGGCGACGCCGTCAACGACGCCGCCGCACTGAAGAAGGCCGACATCGGCGTCGCCATGGGTTCGGGCAGCGAGGTGACGAAACAGGCGGGCAAGATGGTGCTCACCGACGACAACTTCGGAACCCTGATCACCGCGATCCGACTGGGCCGCAACATCTACGAAAAGATCGTGTCGTACATCCGGTACCAGATGTCGAAACTGTTCTCGCTGGTTCTGCTGTTCCTCGTGGCGAGTATCTTCGACATCAACGACGGGGTCGCGCTCACCCCGCTCATGGTGTTGTTCCAGCACTTCTTCATCACGCTGTTCCCCGTCGCGGTCATCATGCTCGATCCGGCGCCGCCGGACCTGATGAACAAGCCGCCCCGCGACCAGCACACGCCGATCGCCAACAAGACGGCGTTCGGGCAGTGGCTGGCGTACGGCATCCTGCAGTTCGCCGTCACCCTCGCCGCGATGCTGCTCGCACCGGGCGACATGAGCACGACCGAGGCGAGCGTTCCGATGACGACGGCATTCGTGGTGCTGTCGCTCGGGTCGATTCTCGCCGGACTCGTCATGCGGCGCGACCCGGAATCGGGCCTCACCGCACCGATCCTCGGCGCACTGAAGATCCTGTCGATCCCGGTCGTCGTCACCGTGTTCGCGGTCGAGATCGGCTTCCTCCAGGACCTCCTCATGACCACGTCGCTGACCGGTGGGCAGTGGCTCGCCTGCCTCGGGTGGTCGCTGATCATCCCGGTGGTCGTGGAGGCGGAGAAGGCTCTCCGCCGCAGGCGGCACGCGCGTCCGGTCACTCCGATCTCCGCGGCAGCCGCGGTCGACCCGCAACGTGCGCGCTGAGGCCGGCACCATGTCCTTGACAGGAGGCCTCGCGCAGTTGCCCGGGATCGTGACGGCACGGGCGTACCGCCGCGAGTGGCTGCGACCTGACATCACCGCCGGACTCGTCCTCACCGCGCTCCTCATCCCCGCCGGGATGGGATACGCGGAGGCCGCCGGGTTGCCCGCCTACGCCGGGCTGTACGCCACCATCGTCCCTCTCCTCGCGTACGCGGTGGTCGGACCGTCGAAAATCCTTGTTCTCGGACCTGATTCGTCGCTCGCGCCGCTCATCGCCGCGGCGGTCCTGCCCCTCGCCGTCACCGACGATCCGGAGAGCGCCCTGGCCCTCGCAGGCATCCTGGGCGTCCTCATGGGCCTCATCCTCCTGGTCGGCGGGTTCCTGCATCTCGGCTTCGTGACCGAACTGCTGTCGAAACCCATCCGGCTCGGGTACCTGAATGCGATCGCGTTGATCGTCGTCGTCGGCCAGTTACCCAAACTGCTCGGGTTCGACGTCGACGCGTCCGGACTCATCGGGGAGATCGGCGGGATCGGAAAGGCGGTGTTCGGGGGCGACATCGACCCCGTCGCCGCCGCGGTGGGTCTCGGCTCCCTCGCCGTCATCGTGGCGTTCCGCATCTGGATTCCCCGCATCCCGGGCGTTCTGGTGGCGGTGGTCGGGGCGATGATCCTGTCGGCCGCGCTCGGGCTGACCGACGACATCGGGATGGTCGGCGCCCTCCCCGCGGGCCTGCCGCTGCCGTCGTTCGGCGGCGTCGACTGGGGCGACGTGGGACAACTCGTCGGACCGGCCGCCGGAATCGCCCTGATCGCGTTCGCCGACACGGGCGTGCTCTCGCGCACGTTCGCCGCCCGGCGCGGCGAAGATGTGAACGGCAGCACCGAGATGAAGGCGGTCGGCGTCGCCAACATCGCGGGCGGGCTGTTCGGCGGCTTCCCGATCTCGGCCAGCGGGTCCCGCACGCCGGTGGCCGAACAGAGTGGCGCCCGCACGCAATTGGCGTGTGTCGTCGGCGCCGTCGCGGTGCTGGTCTTCGTCCTCGTCGCCCCCGGTGTCACCGCCTACCTCCCCGACGCGACGCTGGGCGCCGTGGTGATCGTCGCGGCCACGGCGCTGGTGGACGTGGACGGCATGGTCCGCATGTGGCGGATGAGCAGCGTGGAATTCGGGCTCGCCGTCGCCGCGTTCCTCGGGGTCGCCCTGGTCGGTGTGCTGCAGGGCATCCTCGTCGCGATCGGGCTGTCCTTCGTCGCCGTGGTCGCGCAGGCCTGGCAGCCGTACCGCACCGAACTCGTCCGGACGGCGGACCGGCCGGGCTTCCACGACGTCGAGCGCCACCCCGGCGGGGACCGCATCCCCGGACTGGTGCTGGTGCGCTTCGACGCCCCCCTGTTCTTCGCGAACGGTGAGATCTTCGACGAGTACGTGCGTTCGGTGGTGGCGGAGGCGCCGACCCCGGTCGAGTGGGTCGTGATCGCCGCCGAGCCGATCACCGGACTCGACACCACCGCCGTCGACGAACTCGTCGACCTCGACACCTACCTCGAAGGCAAGGGAATTCAGCTGGCGTTCGCGGAGATGAAGGGCCCGATCAAGGATCGGCTCATCCGGTTCGGGGTGGGCGACAGGTTCGACGCCACGCACTTCTACCCGACCATCGACTCCGCGGTGGAGGCATTCCGCGACCGGGCCGAAAGCGCCGGGGATCCGGCCGAAGACTGACTCGCTCAGACGGCCCGGCCTCGAAAGGTTCTGCGATACGCCGACGGCGGAACCCCCAGCACCGCACCCATGTGCTGCCGCAGGGAGGTGCCGGTTCCGAACCCGACCTCACGGGCGATGACGTCGACGGACAGGTCGGTGGTCTCCAGGAGTTGGCGCGCACGGTCGACCCGGCGGGTGGTCAGCCAGCGGTTCGGGGTGGTGCCGACCTCCTCGCCGAAGCGCCGGGTGAACGTGCGGACGCTCATGTTCGCGTGCGCCGCCAACCGGTTCAGCGCCAGCGGTTCGCCGAGGCGATGCAGCGCCCACTCGCGGGTCGCCGCGGTGGACTCCGACGTGGTCTCCGGGATCGGCCGCTCGATGTACTGGGCCTGCCCGCCGTCGCGCCACGGTGGGACGACGCATCGGCGCGCCACCCGGTTGGCGACGTCCGACCCGTGGTCGCGGCGCACGATGTGCAGGCAGAGGTCCAGTCCGGCGGCGACGCCCGCCGAGGTGAGGATGTGGCCCTCGTCGACGAACAGCACGTCGGGGTCGACCCGGACCTGCGGATACGTGCGCTGGAAGTGCTCGGTGTTGCGCCAGTGGGTGGTGGCGCGCAGGCCGTCGAGCAACCCCGCCGCGGCGAGGATGTACGAACCGGTGCAGATCGAGACGTACCGCGTGCCGGGCCGGACGTACGCGAGCGCCCGCGCGAGGTCGGCGGGCAGACGGCCTTCGTCGTACGCCGGGCCGAGTTCGTACGACGCGGGGATCACGACCGTGTCGGCCTCGGCCAGCAACTCCGAGCCGTGGTTGACGGACACCGAGAAGTCGGCGTCCGAGCGCACCGGCCGTCCGTCGGCCGTGCACGTCTGCACGTCGTACAGCAGATTCCCGTCGGCGTCGTGCGCCCGCCCGAAGACCCGCGACGGGATGCCGAGTTCGAACGGGATCACACCGTCCAGGGCGAGCACGACCACACGATGACGAACGACCATGGCCAGATTCTTTCACATGTTGTCATTCCGGCAACTGTTCCGGCGCGGCGCCGTCCCGCAGACTTACCGTCGTGACGTCCGACATCGCGCCCCCGGCACCTCCTGCCCAGACGGCCCCGCCGCGCCTGCACTACGCCTGGCTCGTCGCGGCCGTCGCATTCCTCGCCCTCGTGGGAGCCGCCAGCTTCCGGGCGGCGCCCTCGATCCTGATCGACCCCCTGCACGAGGACTTCGGCTGGTCACGGGCGAGCATCTCGTCCGCCGTGTCGATCAACCTGGTGCTCTACGGGCTGACGTCGCCGTTCGCGGCGGCGCTCATGGAACGCTTCGGCATGCGCCGGGTGGTCACCGCCGCGCTGGTCCTGGTGTCCGCCGGCAGCGGACTGACCGTCTTCATGACCGCCACCTGGCAACTCGTACTGCTGTGGGGTGTGCTCGTCGGTCTCGGTACCGGCTCGATGGCGCTCGCCTTCGTCGCCACCGTCGTCGACCGCTGGTTCGTCGCCCGCCGCGGCCTCGTCACCGGCATCCTCACCGCGGGCAGCGCCGCCGGACAGCTGGTGTTCCTGCCGATCCTCGCGATGGTCGCCGAGCACTACAACTGGCAGACCGTGGCGCTGACGGTGTCGTTCGCCGCCCTCGCCGTCGTGCCGCTGGTGCTCGTGTTCCTGCGCAACCGGCCGTCGGACGTCGGGACGGTCCCGTACGGCGCCGGGCCCGACTACGTCGCGGAACCACCCGCCCCGACCGGTCGCGGCGGCGCCGCTGGCCGGGCCGTGACGGTGCTGCTGTCGGCGGCGCGGACCCGGGTGTTCTGGTTGCTGGCCGGCACGTTCGCGATCTGCGGGGCCAGCACCAACGGACTCGTCGGCACCCACTTCGTCCCGGCCGCGCACGACCACGGCATGCCGGTGACGGCGGCGGCGACCCTGCTGGCGGTGATCGGGATCTTCGACGTGATCGGCACCATCGCGTCGGGCTGGTTCACCGATCGGTTCGATTCACGCAAGCTCCTCGGCATCTACTACGTGCTGCGCGGGATCTCGCTGATGCTGCTGCCGATCCTGTTCGCGAACACCGTGCACCCGCCGATGATCGCGTTCGTCATCTTCTACGGCCTCGACTGGGTGGCGACCGTGCCCCCGACCGTCGCGCTGTGCCGCAAACACTTCGGCGGCGACGCCCCCATCGTGTTCGGCTGGGTGCTGGCGTCCCACCAGATCGGCGCCGGCCTGGTGGCGTTCCTCGCGGGACTGGTGCGCGACCAGTTCGGCGGCTACGACGCCGCGTTCTACGTCGCGGGCGGGCTGTGCGCGATCGCGGCCGTGATGTCTCTGGCCATCGTCGCGAAACCCCGCACGGTGGCGTCCGGGATCGGCTGACCTGCGCCGAAACCACTCCCCGGAACGCTCCCGGTTCCTAAGATCGGTACATGGCAGCTCAGCGCGCGTCGGACGAAGTCATTGACCGCTCCAAGATCGAGAATCGGGCTCCGTCGGTAGCCGCACTGTTCGTGGATCGGGTGGCCCACTCGCCCGGTCGCGAAGCGTTCCGATACGTCGACCCGGACGACCCGACCATGTGGGCCAGCGTCACCTGGTCCGAGGCGGGCGACCGGGTGCGCAACCTCGCGGCCGGTCTCATCGTCCTCGGTGTGCAGGCCGAACAGCGCGTCGCGCTGGCCTCCGCCACCCGCTACGAATGGGTGCTCGCCGACCTGGCCGTGATGTGCGCAGGCGCGGCCACCACCACCGTGTATCCCACCACCACGGCCGCCGACGTCGCCTACATCGTCGCCAACTCCGGCAGCCGCGTCGTCTTCGCCGAGGACGACGCGCAGCTCGCCAAGCTGCGCGAGAACCGCAGCGAACTCGGCGACGTCGAGAAGGTCGTCCTGATCGACGGCACCCCCGGAGACGACGACTGGGTCATCACGTTCGACCAGCTACACGACCTCGGCGAAGAACTGCTGGCCGAGACACCCGACGCCGTGCACGACCGGATCGAGGCGATCGACCCCGACGACCTCGCCACCCTGATCTACACGTCGGGCACCACCGGCAGGCCGAAGGGTGTGCGACTGTCGCACTCCGCGTGGACGTACGAGGCCGCAGCGATCGACGCCACCGGCATCCTCGACGCCGACGACCTGCAATACCTCTGGCTCCCGCTGTCCCACGTGTTCGGAAAGGTCCTGCTCACGCTGCCGCTGCAGATCGGTTTCGCGACGGCGGTCGACGGTCGCGTCGACAAGATCGTCGAGAACCTCGCGGTCGTCCAACCCACGTTCATGGGCGCCGCCCCCCGCATCTTCGAGAAGGCGTACGCGCGGATCGTCTCCACCGTCCGAGCGGAGGGCGGGCCGAAGGAGAAGATCTTCGACTGGGCCATCGGCGTCGGCCTGCGGGTGTCGAAGGCGAAGCAGGCCGGCAAGGGCCCGTCGCTGCTCGACTCGGTGCAGCACGCCGTCGCGGATCGGCTGGTGTACAGCACGATTCGCGAACGCTTCGGCGGACGCCTGAAGTTCTTCATCTCCGGATCCGCGGCACTCAATCGTGATGTCGCGCAATGGTTCGACGCCGTCGGCATCGTCGTCCTCGAAGGGTACGGACTGTCCGAGACCAGTGCCGCCTCGTTCGTCAACCGCCCGTCGGCGTACCAGTTCGGCACCGTTGGCTGGCCCATCCCGGGCACCGAGACCCGGATCGCCGACGACGGCGAAATCCTCATCAAGGGTCCGGGCGTCATGAGCGGGTACCACGAGAACCCCGAAGCCACAGCCGAAGCGCTCACCGACGAGGGCTGGTTCCACACCGGCGACATCGGCGAACTCGACGACAAGGGCTACCTGCGGATCACCGACCGCAAGAAGGACATGTTCAAGACGTCCAACGGCAAATACGTCGCACCGTCCGCGCTGGCGGCCACGTTCAAGGGCATCTGCCCCTACGTCGGTGAACTCATCGTCGACGGCGAAGGGAAGTCGTACTGCGTCGCCCTGATCTCCCTCGACGCCGAATCGATCGAAGAATGGGCGAAGAACAACAACCTGGGCGGCAAATCTCTCGCCGAGATCGCCAACGCCCAGGAGACCCGCAACCTGATCGGCGGCTACGTCGAGGAACTCAACGCGGGACTGAACCGGTGGGAACAGATCAAGAAGTTCCGCATCCTCGAACGGGAACTCACCGTCGAGAACGGCGAGATCACCCCGAGCATGAAACTCAAGCGCAAGGTCGTGATGACCAACTTCTCCGGCGAACTGGAAAATCTCTACACCTGAGTTGACCCTCACGCGACGTAAGGCTGCACGGTAGAGGACGTGAGCGAGAAACACACGGTCGGCGTGGTCGCCAGACTGGTCGGAGTGAGTGTGCGCACCCTGCACCACTACGACGAGATCGGCCTGGTGACCCCGTCCGACCGCACCCCCGGTGGGTACCGCAGCTATTCGGACGCCGACGTGGAACGTCTGCACCGCGTACTGACGTACCGCGAACTGGGATTCCCCCTCGAGGAGATCGCAGCCCTCCTCGACGACCCGGACGTCGATGCCCTCGCGCATCTACAGCGACAGCACGCGTTGCTGAGCGAACGGATCGATCGCTTACACGAGATGGCTGCAGCCGTGGAGAAGATGATGGAGGCGAAAAGCATGGGCATTCAACTCACCCCCGAAGAGCAGAACGACATCTTCGGCGACAACTGGCCGGGCGAGGAGTACGCGGCCGAGGCCGAGGAGCGGTGGGGCGACACAGACGCGTGGAAGCAGTCCCAGAAGCGCACCGCGAAGATGAGCAAGGACGACTGGAAACGCATCAAGGCCGAGGGCGACGCGGTCGAAGCCGCACTCGCACAGGCGATGACCGACGGCGTCGAACCCGGATCCGATCGGGCCAACGCACTCGCCGAGCAGCACCGCGCCGGCATCGAGCGGTTCTACGACTGCGATCACGCGATGCAGGTGAACCTCGCCGAGATGTACCTCGCCGACGACCGCTTCCGCAGGCACTACGACGACGTCGCCCCGGGCCTGGCGCAGTACGTGCGGGACGTCATCGTCGCGAATGCGGAAAAGCAGTAGCACTATCCTGAAATGCATGTCCGATTCGCAGCGTCCCAGTCCCAGTCAGTACGTCGGGTATCTGTTCGGTCGGACGCTGCCGGATTCGATGCAGGACTGGGTCCGCAACGACCTCGTCGGGCCGGGCGCCTCGGTGCGGTACGTCCTCCGTTTCATGCTTCCCGTCGCGGCGGTGCTGGCGTTGTTCCTCCTCATCCCCGGTCCGATCTGGATTCCGCTGGCGATGATGGCCCTGCTGCTGCTCCCGCTGCTCTACTTTGCGGTCGCGCTGATGAACATCTACCGTCGCCACCGTCTGCTCAGCCACGGCCTCGATCCGGACCTCGTCGGCGAGAAAGCGCAGCGCCGCGCCGACCGCACACGCGAGGACTACGAACGCCGCCACGGCCGCACCGAGGACCGGTAGCAGCAGCGTGACGCATCACACCCTCTCGTCGAGAGTGATGCAGCGCACGTGAACGATCGATAAGTAATGCGTTAAAGTGGCGGCGTCCGAGTGGGTACTCCCACGAACCGCGTACCCCACAGGGTTCAGCGCAGGTTCCGACAGCCTCGACGGGAAGAGCAGTCATAGATGACAGTCACAGATTCGGCGGTCACGCCCGATATTCACACGACGGCGGGAAAGCTCGCCGACCTGCGTAATCGTCAGGCCGAGGCGCAGCACCCGAGCGGTGAAGCCGCGGTCGACAAGGTCCACGCCAAGGGCAAGCTCACCGCCCGCGAACGCATCACCGCCCTGCTCGACGAGGGCTCCTTCGTCGAACTCGACGCCCTCGCCCGCCACCGCTCGGTGAACTTCGGCCTCGCCGACAACCGCCCCGTCGGCGACGGCGTCGTC